>NZXB01000043.1 GCA_002701765.1 Porticoccaceae bacterium | reverse complement strand
GCAGCAAGCCCCGCGCCAATCCAGTGTATTTTCCCAGTTACTACGAGCCCGATTGAAACTATTAACAATGCCCAAATTGCACTGTTCCAAATAAACTCTTTACGTTTCTCAGTTGTTGTCCGATGCAGAATATTCCGCCAATACCAGATCCCCAAGATTAACGTTGCGACTAAAAAAAGTTTTATCATTAATTCATTAAACCACACTAAAACCATTTGGATAAATTAAGATTAACATGCATTCTCTAAAACATAGATCCTGGGGTGCAGTGAGTGGCGCTTTGAAGTTGACAGGTATGATTATTTGTAGCCCCATAGTAAAGAGACACTGAGTTATTAATGATTTTTGGTGCAACGTTTTTTTAGTGATGAGTCAACATCGTTAGCCATTTTAACAAGAATATTTTCGGTTGTTTCCCAATCAATACAGGCGTCGGTTACAGATACCCCATATTTCATTTTGCCTAGATCTGCGGAAAGCTTTTGATTACCTGAGCATAGATTGCTCTCAATCATCAGTCCAATGATGGACTCATTGCCGTCAGCGATTTGATTAGAAATATTTTCCAAAACCAACGGTTGTAACTTGTGATCCTTGTTTGAATTTTCATGGCTACAATCGACCATGATATTCACTGGAACGCCTGCTTTGGCAAGTTCTTCCTCGCATAGCGCAATATTAATAGAATCAAAGTTTGGTTTGCCGCCGCCGCCTCGAAGAACTATGTGGGCATTGTTATTACCGCGAGTTGTAATTACCGAGACACCACCTTTGCTATTTATACCCAAAAATCTATGCGGATTCGCAACTGATTTAAGCGCATTAATTGCAACATTAAGACTTCCATCTGTCCCGTTTTTGAAACCCACCGGCGAGGACAAACCTGAAGCCATTTCACGATGTGTTTGGGACTCTGTGGTGCGGGCACCGATGGCCGACCAAGCTATCAAATCTTGCATGTACTGCGGAGAAATCGGGTCCAACGCTTCAGTCGCAGTAGGAAGACCCATTTCTAAGATGTCATGAAGAAGTCGGCGCCCAATCTGTAATCCATCGACAATTTTGAACGAATCATCCATGTATGGGTCGTTAATAAGACCTTTCCAACCTACAGTTGTTCGAGGTTTTTCAAAGTATACTCTCATTACGAGTAATATTTGGTCCTTTACTTTATCTGCCAAGAGCTTTAAGCGTTCAGCATATTCTTTGGCGGCGCTCACGTCATGTATGGAACACGGACCTATGATCACGAAGATTCTATTGTCCTTTCGATCAAGAATTGCTTCTATTTGATTGCGTCCCTCGGTCACAACCGCCGCTGCAGAGGGAGATATAGGAATCTCTTTCTTTAACAACTCTGGGGTCATGAGCGTTTCATGGTTTGCTATGTTGACGTTATCTATTGCACTTGAAGCCATATGGATACCTTAAGCATATTTACCGAGAGGACGCCATTGTACGTATAAATGAAAAAGATTACAGACTATCGATCGGGTATTTCTATAAATAAAGGCACTCTAGGCAGGTATAAGCCGCAACGAATGGGGTAGTCTTCAATTCCTCTCAGTAACGAGGCATAGTGGTGCAATTGGCCACGATACCTATCTATCATATTATCGGTAAAGTTTTTTATTGTTTGTCCGGCAATAGGATGGGCATACTTATAATCAATGATCCAACGAGTATTTTCAAATAAAAAAGTTAAATCAATTATAGATCTTTTTATTTGAGCTCCGTTATCGAATCTATAATCAAACATAACTTCAACGCTTGAGTCTTGTTTAGTCTCCAGTAGCCATTTCCCAAATGGATCTTCTAGCATATTTTTCAATGCGCAGTTCAACTCATCAAGCTCGTCAGATGACGCTAAAATACCATTCTCTTTCAGTTGCGAACGCCATCCAATTTTGAGTCGATCTAATTTTTCTATACCAGAGTCTTCCACCCCATATCTGGCAATCTGTTTGAGCGTGCGGTGCAAGCACTTTCCCAATTGCATCGATCGAAAACTGTTATCGTATGGCTTTTCGGTTACTTGAGGGGTGAGGCTATTCGTCGCATTACTGCTTCTCTGGCGATTATTAATTCCTTGGCTGATCTTGCCTCTAGGTCTATAGTTTGCGCTGAACCGTCTCATCGCCTTGACAGTTTGATTGCTTTCTTGGAAATCATGTTTCTCCTCATTTTTGGCCATATGAACTATGTAACGCTTTTTCTCGATATCTGCCGATAACTTGGGCCATATATTGGTTAATAAACTTTTAGGTGGGGGCGTCCGCCATTTCGACCCGTTTTGTTTAAGTTCTCCAAAAAGGTACAAGGAGTGAATAGCCCTCGTTGCAGCGACATAGAGGACTCTCGTATCTTCTAAGCGAGCTCGAGTTGCTCGATCATGCCTCAGATAATCGTATAATTCGTCATTCGCTTCAGCTTCTGAGCCGCGGGTCGCGATTATAAAATCATTATGACCTACATGATCGACGTATTCATTCCATAAGAGGAGTGGTTTGTCTCTCTCGCTTACGGAGCGAGACAAACCGGGCAGAATTACATGATCGAATTCGAGACCCTTAGCTCTATGCATAGTCATTATTTTTACAGGATTTTGATCTTTATTCCTTAATTCGGATAATTTCGGGTTTGATGAGAGAGAATCGATTGCAAGTTGAAAGCTTTCCATATTCTGAATGATTCCTCCGACTTCCGTTTGGCTGACGAGGTTCAGATAAGTCATGATATCTTCATAATCATTTTCGTTTTGTAATGCGTCCATCCCGCCAAGTTTGGTCCAGCAGTCTTCTAGGGAATCACGAAGACTTTGTCGCCGACGATTGAGCCAAAAATTCTTGAGAACAGGGATGATTCGCGCTAAAGCCTTTTCGCCGTATTTAGTTAGCGAATATTTTTTTCGATTCTCGGTGGTTTCAAAGTGATTGATAAGTTGCTCGATAATGAGTGGATTTTCGTCTGAGTGGTTTTGAGTGCTGTTCACAATGACTAATAAATCTTCAAGACCCAGGCCGCAAAAGGGGGCGTGCAGAACTGCAAGCCACGCTATTCGATCACTCGGTGACATAATTGCTCGGGTAAGTGATATCATGTCAACGATTTGCATTCGATTGGAAAGCGGTTCTATATCAATACCTTGCCACTTAATATTGTTCTCTCCCAAAGCTGGAGTAATTGCCTTTAAATGGCTTCTATTTCGGGCGAGAATAGCGATAGTATCACTTGGATGGTTGAACCTGATCTGTTTGCAGATCTCAGATATGTGTCGAGCTTCGAAATCATCGTAATTTTTTCCACAATAGCCAAAGAAATTGACTTCAGCTTTTCGTGTCGACGTTTTGGCTGCAATGGACCTCGTATAAGTTACGGCGCCAGATGAAGGATTTTCGTGGGATGGGAAGGCGGAAGAAAAGTAGTCGTTAATCCAGTCGATAACGAGTTTCTGGGATCGAAAGTTAGTCGTAAGCGTAAGTGGCTCAATTTCAATATGTGCTATTGAGTGTTGCTGTACCCGAAGAAATAAGCCCACATTTGCATTGCGAAAGCTATACATCGACTGCATCGCGTCCCCCACAAGAAATATGGTTCGTCCATCATCAGGTTCCCAGCCTTCAAGTAATAATTCAATTAATTTTATTTGAATTGCTGAGGTGTCTTGAAACTCATCAATCAGTATGTGTTTCAAACTGTAATCGAGTTGCAAAGATGCGTGAGATACAGTGGTTGAGCAATCATTTGACTTAAGAGCATCGAGAGCTGATAGGGTTATAGCACTGAAATCGCATTCGTCACTGTTCTCAAAAATAACATTTAACTCCGCCACTAGATGAGGGAGTAGATATCCTAACGCTTCAAGAATTTGATGTTGTGCGGAGGTTTTATGATGCTCAGGAAGCCTCAAAACCGAAATCATAAGTTGGAGCAGTCCTGGAACTTTTTGGCACCATTTTATTAGTTCCAGAGCGCGTAATTTTTGTTGCTTCGCCACCGGCGGATATCCCTCATTTGCGGTAAGTTTTTGTCTCCAAGTCTCCGATTTTGTTAGGAATTGCCGAATTAATGATTTCCAAGCCGTAAGCCCAGTCACAGAGCTCTCTGGAAGGCCTTTAAGGACCCTAAGCTGCTCTAATCCGGAGTTGCTTTCTTTTGAAACACGGCCTGCAGCTTGTTGGGTGAGATAAAGAAATTCATTGATAATCGGATCTAAAAGGGAGGCCAAATTTTCAAGATGCTCCCTTGTAATACGGTCGAGCACAGAATGGAAATAATCTGTATTATTTTGAATTCGAAAAATTAAAGGGAGCCATTGTTCTCGCCGTTCCAAAAGGTTGCACAAAAGGTGGGCGCAAAGATCGAAGTCATTCCCCAAATGGCCTAAAAGAACACCCAAATATGTCCCGATTAAACTGTCTTCCTCTATCCTTGAAAGTAGGACTTGTGCGGCCGTTTGATAGTGAACTAAAGGTTGAGTGCTTGGATTTGACGCATAGCCCGTCGATGATTCCACTACAAAGAGATTGCTTATATGGCGAGAGAAACCGTCAATAGTTTGGATCCGCAATCTCCATGGGAGATCTAATAGATTCCAGTCGAGATCCTTACTTCGGGCTAGCGCCTTATTTGCGAGAGACCATGTGGTAGCATCGTTTGGATCAGATGGACATGGAGATGTATGAGCATATTCGAGGGCTATTAATACTCGAGCCAACATTTCTGAAGCAGCTTTTCTTGTAAAGGTTATACAGAGAATCTCCTCAGGATTCTCAACAATAGATAACAACGCGAGATATCTCTGAATAATTAAGCCTGTTTTTCCGGATCCGGCTGGGGCAGACACAATAAAACTTCTTTTTGGATCTATAGCTGCTTGTCTAAATATAGAGTCATTCAGTTTACTCATTAACAATGATTCCGTGTTTTATCTGTTTTGAGATCAAAACTTTTCAAAAAATCTATTTAGAGGTAATAAAAAACTTTGCTGTTTAAAAGCAGAGAGATCATTAATAGACATTTCACAATCACCCGAAGAAAATGAATCAGCTAATTTTTCGAGTCCCGTTTTCCAATCGCTAATTCGGGTTTGCCANTCTTCCATCGCAGTCAATTCAGGAGAGAGAAGCCCATCNCTTTCACCNACTAATCNGACACAGTTAATGGTTAGTTGTGCATACGCACAACCGTTGGGGCTTGGTTGGCAGGCAAGAACATAGAGAGGTAGTTGAGGTTCCTTTAAATGTTCTGGATCCCANCCTCGGGNTTTTATATCACCAGTTTTATAATCAATGATGAGTNTTTTCTNNCCNACAAGATCAATTCTATCCACAAACAGTTGGAGGGATAGTTCACCAAATTCTATCGTAAACATTTGTTCGAGCANNATTACTTCAAAAGNTTCTCGGAGCTTCTCTTTAGCCAACCATTCCTCAATCAGTCTACATATCTGAAATTTTACTAAAGAGCGGTATCTGATCCCACTGAGAGAATCTATCAAACGATCATACCTAGAAAAAGTCAAATCAATACACTCATTGATTTGTGATGTGATCTCCNTATCACTCAATTGAGCTAAGCTTTCAGAATTCCTCCATTTTGACCATAATATGAATAGAATTTCATGAATTAAGATTCCTCGCTGACGCTTATTTATTCCTTGATGTGGTGGTTCTGATGGTTTTGCTTTTAATCGATGAATCGCGAATGAGTTAAAGGGGCAGACGAATTGATTTCGAAGGATGGCTGCACCACCTTTAATCTGCTCTTTGCGAGTTTCAAGAGGTACCTTAGGCTGCTCGTAAAACTCGATTGTCGCGGATTGATNATAGTCTNTATGGGNCATTTGATTGTNAGCTAGTTTNAGTGACTCGAGACGTTCAGAGGTATCTATGTCCCTCAAAAANGGGCTTTCGATAGACATTTCGTCGTCTCGTTGCGATGGATAGCTGCAGATCAATGAGTCAGCATTAGCATGGAAACTTTGAAGAAGGCTTCTTGCTATAAGCAATTCTCGCGCTCCATCACTNCGTGGCAATGCGTGTTTTTTCTGAAAACTCACTGGCAACAGAGGGTTAATTAAGGGCATTTGAGGAAAATTCTTANTGTCTAATTCCANCATCCATATTTTATCAAAATGCAGNCCAGAGGCNTCCAAAAGCCCCAATATTTGTAGGGGNGCGTCNGGTGTTTGCTCGTGGAAGANATGATCATTTGCCANNGAANTTAGAACTTGAAAGGCTTTGCTCGAGTTAATTNTTTCTCCTAGATTATCGAGACCACGGAATTGTTCTATTAGATGATCCCATTGATTTAGTTGTTGATACTCATAGCTNGAAAGTGCTNTCGTTCCGGGCCAATTTTGTTTCTCTAAAAGGACNTGNAAGCGTTCAGNCCAATCTGAAAAATTTAATAGAGTTTTTTTACGATATGATNGATTTTCTCCNAGAGTAGAGAGAGCTCGNAACGCCATGATNGCGTCTCCTATATCCTCNGAGGTTTTAAATCTTTCTAGCTCATACACGAATTGTTTGGTTGTTAAACTNACGCGCGACTTGTTTCTAANTTGAAGTTCTATATCTGACTTTACTTGAANCGGCAGTAATTCAAAAGCTGAGTATGGGGAGTATATCAGTCGAAGCCAGAACGATAACGGCTGCTCATTTGCGATAGNAGAGAGTAATTCTAANGCACCTGATATCAAAGGAGTTCCAGACAGAGGCGACCCAGCAGAAAAATTTACCGGCATATCTAAATTTTTTGCGCGCAATACCCTGTCAATAGATCGATAAACTTGATCGAGTCGATGGGGCAAATCAGGGATCAGAATCCCGATTCGTTGATGGGAGTTCATTTGTAGCTCATCAGCCGCCCAAGTTGCTGCCGCATTGAGTTCTTCCTCGGGATCATGAAATTTTATTTTCCGAGCTTTGGACAGGTTCTCAATGTTATTGTATCTGGTGTGAAAAAGTGAGCGGACAGTTTGATTCGCATCGGCTAGTCGTTCGATCATGTCTACACAAAAAGGATCCAGTAACACACATTGATCTGCCGCGTTATTCAATATGTCCAACTGAAGAGGTGGAATAGATTGGAATCCGTATATATAAACGGTTCGGTAGGTTTGGAGTTTGTTATTTTTTAAATTTGTTTTTATAAACTCCCAACATTTTTCTGGGTGCAGAAAACCATTATTTTCCATTAGTTTGATATAGTTTTTAGACCAGAGCTTGAATTGTTGCGAACTGATGGTATCGCCCGGAACGTCCTCAACATGTAAGCGATAACTGCAGAGGTCACTGTATGTGTCATCAGCCAAGCGACTAAAGCGCGGGCCCATTCGTGGGTTAAACTTGTTTATCGTTTTTTCCCAAAAATATAGTCTTTGAGCTCGCTCGGCCATTGCCCAGGGCGCGACTGATTCTATATGAAGATCATGCATTTCGTCCCAACAGCTTTTTAGCCATGAGAGCATGGAATGAACATTAGGAGACCGCCAGGCGCTCAGGTTAGCTTGTTTCATATTGCTCCAAGCAGCACATATTTGATTGGCTAACCGTTCGCTAGGCACTATTATAAGCCCGCTCTCATCTTCCAAAGCTTGTTCGAATATCGAAATATCGATCATAGAGGGCAAAGGTTTCGGCCTCGTCATTTCACTTTTGCCTTTTAAATTTTGTCCAGTGGTAAAATAGATTAACCCCTTTAGGGAAATGTTGCTGTTACAATATCTCTATGGAATTGTCTATACAAGTAATGTGCATGTTTGTCGGACTAGCCACTTTTGCTGTTGGAGCGATGGGGGGCTATTTAATCAACAGTTTTGCAATGAAAGAACAAGTTATACGACTCGAAACTCAGCTCGAACAAAGCCAGCAATCGGAAATAAATTTGATTGATTCTTTACATGACAAAGATAAACAGAACCTAGAATTAGAAAAAGAAGTAGCCTCCCTCGGCGTCAAATTGGAACGTCAGCTAAAAGAGTACAAGGAAAAGATTGAACTCCTGGAAACGACGAAAACCCGTATGTCGCATGAATTTGAAAATCTTGCGAACCGTATTTTTGAGCAAAAGCAAGCTCAATTTGCGGCTAAGAGTAAATTGACGATAGAAAACTCTATTGAACCCTTGCGAAGGGATATTGGAGACTTTCGAAAACAAGTAGAGAGCGCTTATGACAAGGAAACTGCAGATCGTAATAAACTCATAGGTCAGATAAGTGAATTGCAAAAACACACCATGCGAGTTTCAGAGGAAGCAGTAAGCCTCGCAAATGCCTTGCGTGGTGATAATAAAATCCAAGGTAATTGGGGAGAGTTTATACTTGAGAAAATTCTTGAAGATTCTGGGCTAANAAGGGGTAGAGAATACAATATACAAGAATCTAAAACCGATGAACAAGGNAAAATAAAGAAGCCAGATATCATTGTCCACTTGCCAGAAGGAAAGGACATCGTCATTGACGCAAAAGTAAGCTTGGTCGCCTACGAGGGATACTTTAATAGTCAGGACGCATTGGAGAGAGAACAGTGCTTAGGACAGCACATTAACTCATTAAAAACACATATACGGGGCCTTAGTGCCAAAAATTACGATCAACTAGAGGGAGTCAACAGTCTAGATTTTGTTCTTTTATTCGTGCCTATCGAAGCTGCTTTTATGCTTGCTTTAGATCATGCTCCAGAGATGATGGCAGATGCGTATGAGAGAAGTATAGTGCTTGTAAGTCCCAGCACTTTGTTAGTAACACTCAAAACCATCAAGAACCTATGGCGGTACGATGATCAAAACCGTAACTCAAAGATTATCGCAGAGAAAGCTGGGCGGCTTTACGATGGATTTGTTCGGTATGTNGATGCTCTGGATGAGGCAGACAAATACCTTCAACGTTGTAAAGATGTGCTCGGAGATGCAAAAAAACGGCTGTTGACGGGCAGAGGAAACCTAGTNGGCAGGAGTGAGGAACTAAGACAGTTGGGAGCAAAGACAAAGAAACAGTTTAAACACGAAATGCTGTCAAATAATAATAAGCTTCCTGACTNATAAGTATGAGATTAGGTCCGGTCANTATTCAATTCCGCTGAGCCTCTAGTACCAATCCGATTTCTAAGTGATCGGTCCAAGGAAATTGATCGAAGACGGCTGCTGCTGCAATCTTATGTGTGGGTAAGATTCCAATTAAGTTTTGTTCTAGAGTCAATGGGTTNCATGAAAAATATATGATTGTTTTATAGCGAAGGATGAGGGAAATTGTTGNGGGATCAAGTCCAGACCTCGGAGGATCCACCAGCACGGTAGAAAAATTAAATTCGTTTAGGTTTATATTTTTAAGTCGTCGAAAAGGCCTTNTCCCGTCAATCGCCTGAGTCAGTTCTTCGCTGGACATTCTTATGAATGACGTGTTTTTAATGCCATTCGCGCGAGCATTGTGTTGTGCGGTCTTAATAGAGAGTTTAGAAATTTCNACGGCCAAGATTTTTTCAAAGTTATCGGCTAAAGCTAGTGTAAAGTTCCCATTGCCGCAATATATTTCAAGAAGATCGGCCTGTGAGCCCTCAGTTTGCTGGAGTGCCCACGAGAGCATCTTGATATTTACCTGTCCATTTGGTTGAGTAAATCCTGATTCGACTTGCCGATAAAATAATGTTCTTTCTCCTAAAGTCACTTCTTCGGTCACAAAGTCATTTTTTAGTGTGATTTTTTGCTTTTTACTCCGCCCAATTATCATGGCATCTACAGCATCTTGAACCTCGGAAGCGCTTTGCTCCCAATTTTGGTCTAACTTTTTATGATACAAAAGCGTGATCAGAGCTTCGCCGCTCAGGGTGGTAAGAAATTCTATCCCGAAGAGTTGTTTACGAAGAACCAAATCGCCATTGATTGCGGACAGAAGGACTGGCATCAGATTTTGTATCTTTGGTCCAGCGATTTTAAATTCTTTTATGATGTAGGGCCTTTTGGTAATGGGATCTGTCATCGCATAGTGCGCTCCAGTTTCATCGTGAAACACTCGGAACTCGGCTCGCAGACGAAAGGCTTCTGGGAGAGAAGGGTAGATCTGCAGATTATCTGTATAGAAATTTCTTATTTTCGATTCGAAGCGATTGACTTTCTTAGCAAGATTATCGTTATAAGCGTTTAGTGTTGGGGAGTCCAATGAAATTCTCTAAGCACACCGACAAATGAGTATGCATTATAGGGCTTATAACCTATTTACCTAGGATAAATCCTGCCCCAACGCAAATATTGGATTTTTTGTATAATAGAATTAACTTAAATACACAGAGATGAAGGTTATGACGATACTAAGAGCCCTGACGTGGATATTAATTCTAGGTATGACAGCACAAGCATATCCCGACGGGAAAGAAAGAGTCAAAGGTTCTGAAAATTATATCAGTAAGTCTTCTTACGGAGCGTCCGTTTTCATCATCCAACCTTTGGATGGCGATAAGTTTAAAACAGAAGAGCCCATAGATATACTGTTTGGATTGAAAGGAATGGGTGTTGCGCCCGCTGGCGTGCAGGTTGACAACACGGGCCACCATCACTTACTGATAGACCAGGCGGTCATGCCTGATTTTGATAAGGCAATACCGGCATCTGCAAAAATAATTCATTTCGGGAAAGGCCAGACTCAAACTAGTATAAAACTCTCTCCTGGCAAACACACTTTGCAGCTTTTGCTCGGGAACCATTACCACATTCCACACGATCCGCCTTTATTTTCTAAAAAAATCGAAATAGAGGTATATGAGTAACTAAGTATCCAGGAGCGCTAATTTTTCGCTTTTTTTGGCCATGATAAAGTCGTTAAGATGAAGGCCGCCGAGCGCATGTGTCCACCAGGTCACAGTGCACTTTCCCCATTCCACTAAAATTGACGGATGATGGTCTTGCCTGTCTGCTTCAGCCCCGATCTTACTGGCTAGCTCAATGGCCTTTTTGAAATTTTGACAGCTAAAAGTACGAACAATTCTTGATTCATTGTTCGATGAGACTAGTTTCCATCCGGAAATCTGCGCAAGATGAGTTGCTATTGTCTCGCTGTCCATCTTCTCAGAGTTAGAGTAGTCAGAGTTGCAATCAAGATTAAGCAAATTTGAAGCCATGAGTTTCTCCTGTCAAAGGCAATTTCTTGGTTTAGGTATGCCTGCAATGTCAGCAATCAACTTTGCTGAGGCGCCTGGAAACAACGTCAAAAGATAGATGCTCCTGCCTTTTTCGGGTTGCAATGATTCAGATACAAATTTTGTTAGCGGTCTCATAGAAGGTGAGAAACCATAAAGATTGTAAAAATGCCTCGCAGTATACAGGATTTCTAGGTGCATTTGAGTGAGTTCGATATCCCATCGCTCCGCTTGAACTCTGGCAATAGACTCGTCCCAGCTGCTTAGATTATCTAAATAATTATTTTCTCCAGATAAAACCATTTTTGCCTCGGATCAGGCAGACCGAATTACAATGAACCAGGTAAGATGAGGGGAGGGGTCGATAGTCAACCCCTCCCATCTATAACACGCAATGGACGGCCGGACCTATTCTTCTCCCATACCGAAAAATGTTAAGAACACCGAGAATAAGTTATAGAGCATCACGAATAAGGTGACGGTCGCCGAAATGTAGTTGCGTTCTCCCCCGTGAATGATCTCACTAGTCTGCCACATAATTATTCCCGCAGAAACGATTGCGAAAATGCAGCTTATAACCGAAGTAAGTGCCGGCATTTGAAGAAAAAAGTAGTTGATTAGCTGGGACACGAATGCGACCAAGATGCCGACACTGAGAAAACCGATCCACGAGCTTAAATTCTTTCGTGTTTTCAAAACATAAGCCGAAGCCGCGAAAAAAGTGAGCGCTGTGGACCCCAAAGCCATAAGAATAGGCTCGCCTCCTCGAAGTGAAAGTACGGCCGACAAAATTGGGCCAAGGGTGACCCCCATAAAGCCTGTTAGCGCGAACACCCATGCTATCCCTGATGCGCTGTTTTTTGTTTTCTCTATTATAAAAAGTAGTCCAAAATAGGGAAGTATCATCCATAAACCCATATAGGGTACGCCTATGGCCATCGATATTGCCGCCATTACAGCGCTGAAAGCAATAGTAGCGCCCAACAAAAGGTAAGTGTTTCTTAGGACTTTGCCAACTTCATCGTCCAAAATTTCGATGCCCGATACATCGTTCGTAAGTTCGTTTATATCCATTTTTCAATCTCCTTACACAAGTTAAAACTATTATACTCGATCAAAACACNTTTTTGCCAATCATGGNTATNCTCAAATTTCNAAATCAAAAAGCTCGATGCCCTTANGATCGAGTTTGACCGCCCAGCCGCTTGATTCCCAATCGCCGAGCACTATACGCTCTTTACCNNCTGTGCCTAGCTCATGNCGAGCAGGCTTGTGGGTGTGGCCATGAATTAGTTTTANAGNNTTNGTNNTCGACATTACGCGCTGAACAGTTGTGCGGCTCACATCCATTACAGAGGACGGCTTGCGACTGCTCTGACGCGTGGTTTCAGCTCTCCATCTCGACGCCATCTCTTGCCTTTTTGATAGCGGCAGATGACTTAGAATCCATCGGTAAATAGGATTTCTGGTTTTTCTTCGAAAGGCCTGATATGCAAGATCATCTGAGCAAAGAAGATCGCCATGAGTGACAAGTATGCGTTGATTNTAAGCCTCAAAGACATGATAGTCATGTATCAGGANAGCNCCNGTTTTGTTCATAAACCGACGACCNAGAAGGAAGTCTCTATTGCCATGTTGAACAAATAATTTCGTACCGCTCAGNGTAAGCTCTTTTAGTCGAATTTGAGTTGTAACTGCAAGATCCGAGGGATCATCGTCACCAATCCAAGTTTCAAATAGGTCGCCCAAAATAAAGAGATCAGTTGCTTTTCTGGCATGCGAAGACAAAAATTCATAAAAGGCGGAAGTGACTCGAGCTCGTTCTGCCGAGAGGTGTACGTCGGATACAAAAAAAATAGCCATGGTAGCTAACCAGAGAAATTATTTAAATGTCATCATAGTCATCGCTGATTTGAATGGCAGTGATCTCAATAGGATCATTTGGCACATCTCGATCATACCCTNNNGNGCCNGTAGAAGCTGATTTTATGTTATCTACAACTTCCATACCATCTGNTACCTCTCCGAACACAGCATACCCCCAACCGTTATCAGTCTTGTCGGTATGATTGAGAAAATTATTATCTGCAACGTTTATAAAGAATTGNGATGATGCGGAATCTGGGTCAGAGGTTCTTGCCATCGCAACGGTTCCGATGGAATTTGCTCGCCCGTTATCCGCCTCATTTAAAATGGTCTCCCGTGTTTCTTTTTCAGACATATCAGCATNAAGCCCGCCACCCTGGATTACAAANCCATCTATCACCCTATGAAAGATTGTCCCAACATAAAAGTCATCGCGGCAATATTGTAGAAAATTTTTGGACGATATAGGGGCGTGCTCGAAATCAAGGGTAATGCTGATATCACCCATCGTNGTAGAGAAAGTAATCATAGAAGTCCTTAATTGGAAAGCGGGCCATTGTAAGGTGGTGCGAATCATAAATACAATAGAGAGTCACAATAAATGTGTCACTTATGTGAAAGCGAAGCTAATTATCACACAGTCCCANGCTTTCAGGTAAACATTCGATTAAAGAATTTTTTCATAAGCGCTATAATGTAGGNCCGAAAGTAAGAAATATTTATCATGTCCAATNTCGAAGAACCACTACACTTTATTCAAAAAATCATCCAATCTGATCTTGAATCCAATGTTATTGATAGGGTCAAAACTCGATTTCCNCCCGAGCCCAATGGNTATTTNCATATCGGTCATGCAAAATCAATTTGCTTAAATTTTGGGTTGGCTAGGTCATTTCATGGGGAATGCAATTTACGTTTTGACGATACCAATCCGGAGAAAGAAGATAGCGAATTTGTGCGCGCAATTGTNGAGGATGTGGCGTGGTTGGGCTATCAATGGAGTGGAGAAATCTGCTATGCGTCAGATTATTTCCCCGCACTTTATGAATGGGCGAAATATCTCATTTCAGTCGATAAAGCTTTTGTTTGTGAATTAAATGTAGAAGAAATTAGACAATACCGAGGTACGCTCAAAGAAAAAGGGACTAACAGTCCTTATCGAGATCGTCGCCCCGAAGAGAATCTGAGGCTTNTAGAACAAATGAAAGAGGGGAAGATTGATGAAGGTGCTATGACTCTAAGAGCCAAGATAGATATGGGTTCACCCAATATTAATTTGCGAGATCCCGTAATCTACAGAATAAAAAACCTTGAACACCAACGCACAGGAGCGGAATGGAAAATTTATCCATCGTATGATTTCGCCCACGGGCAGGGAGATGCACTTGAAGGAATAACTCACTCGATCTGCACGCTAGAATTTGAGTCGAATCGCCCACTTTATGANTGGTTTATTTCAAACCTTCCTGTTCCTTCGAAACCAAAGCAGTATGAATTTGGACGCTTGAACATTAATTATATGGTTCTGAGCAAGCGAAAGTTAAAAAAATTGGTCGATGACCGCCTTGTCAATGGCTGGGACGACCCAAGAATGCCAACAATTTGTGGATTGCGGAGGCGTGGNGTTAGCGCCAGAGCAATAAGAGATTTCTGTGNTAGCCTGGCGATAGCGAAAACGGATGGTATCGTTGATATCAGTCAACTCGAACATTTTATAAGAGATGATTTGAATCGCCATGCCTNCAGGGCTATGTGCGTAATGAATCCGGTACGTTTGTCATTAGAGAACTATGAGTTAGAAAAAACGGAAGTTCTAGAGATTCCTCGACATCCTGATCGCCCCGATCTTGGATCCAGAAAAGTACCCTTCAGCTCAATGCTGTTCATAGATCGTAATGACTTTAGTGAAGATGGTTCTCTTTCTCGCAAAAAGTTTAAAAGACTGGTTCTTGGAGATTATGTTCGCCTCAGAGGTGGCTACATTGTCAAGGCGATAAGTGTAGAGAAAAATTCTAGGGGAGAAATTGAGCAGATCAATGGGATAATAGTAGAAAACACTATCGGCAAAAATCCTCCTGAGGGGGTCAAGCCTCGCGGTGTTATTCATTGGGTTTCAGCTATTCATGCGGTAGATTGCACGGTTTATCTCTATGACAGATTGTTTGGGACGGCATTCCCTGAGGAGGGCAACAATCTCTTTACCGATCATATTAACCCAGAATCTCTAGTTATTAAGAAAAATTGTAAGGCAGAAGATAGCCTAAAGGAGGCTTCAACGGGTGAACACTACCAATTCGAGCGAGAGGGTTACTTTTTTTTGGATAGTGTATTGAGTTCGAGTAGTGATTTAGTTTTTAACTGTACAATAGGACTGAAAGAAAACCCTAACAAGTACAAATAATGCTGCTAAACCATTTATTGCCAAGCTGCTAAGTGACCTCCCATGGAATTACAAATATACAACTCTGTGTCCAGAAAGAAGGAGCTCTTTGAGCCTATCGATAAAAATCGCGTCACGATGTATGTATGTGGTCCAACCGTATATAACAGAGTGCACGTCGGTAATGCTAGGCCCGCAGTGATATTTGATACACTCTTCAGACTCCTGAAGTATCTTTACCCGCAAGTTATTTATGCGCGCAACATCACTGATGTTGACGATAAAATTATCGAAGTTGCAAAAAATCGAGGTCAAAAAC
>NZXB01000042.1 GCA_002701765.1 Porticoccaceae bacterium | reverse complement strand
AGATGACTATTTTGCTGTTAGCGTTCAAGAGCGATTTTAAACAGTGTGGTCCTGATCTGAAGTTAAAGCACCTACCCCCATAGGACAAGACACCTGTGTTTATGTGCATGTACCTTGGCAGATACAAAAGAGAGGGGTTTTAGACCTAATGAATCGGGAGTGGTTCAGAGAAAACACTTTTGGGTTAAAATTGCGGGAAGCTATCGCAAGAAATACGAATTTTGGGAAGATGACAGAATTTCGAAAACACCTAAAGAGTGGGAGTAAATGAAAAGTAACATTAGGATTATTTTTATAACACTTTTGATTACAGGAATGGGCGTTAATCAAGCAAATGAATTTAACCACAAAACTAAGCGCGTTCCAGCTGAATGGGAGCCTCAAGAGGCGACTTGGATGCAATGGCCGGGTTATTGGGAAAAAGATCATGAAAGGGCATTTGCAAAGATAGCCAATATTATTTCACGCTACCAAAAACTTCATATTCTCTTCCATTCAGATCAAGTTTATGCGGATGCTCTTAAAGCGTTGACTAACATAGGGGTAGACCCTCGAGACAAAAACATCCAATGGCACGCAATACCTTATGATAATTCTTGGATGAGAGACAATGGACCTGTTTATGTTTTGAATGACAAAGAAATAAGGATTCAAAATTGGAATTTCAATGCATGGGGTGGTGCTTTTGGTTCAGATATACCCTTTAATTTAGATAATTCAGTCCCAGACAAAGTTGGCGCGATACTTGGGATGCCTGTTGACCAGATAAAGATCGTTCATGAACGAGGCAACTTGGAGTTTAATGGATCAGATACAGTTATACTGAATTGGAGTACCATTGGAGATCCAAGTCGAAACTTGGACTACAGTAAAAAGCAGGCAGAGCGTGATTTGAAGGCTAACTTTGGTGTAGCACAAGTTGTTCTCATCGAGGGAATCCCAGATGGAGATCTAACCAAAGGACACATTGATGGTATTGCACGGTTTATCAGTCCGAGGACTGTAGTCATTGTTCAATGCACATCTCGGTCATTATGTCGACGTGATAGCAAAGATGCTGAAATCTATGATAAGGCAGCAAAAATAATAGAAAAGGCAGGGTTCAATGTAATTAGGGAACCTATCGAAGGTTTTGTTAAGTATAAAGATCAAATGTTTGATACTAATTACATGAATTGGCTCGTTGGAAACGGATTTGTAATTGTGCCTGGCTTTGGGAATCCGAAAACAGATATTACGGCAAAATCGCGTATAGAGAGGTATTTTCCTGATCGTGATGTCTATCTGGTTGAAATGTTAAGCTCGTGGTCAGCAGGAGGAGGAGTTCATTGTCATACAAATGATCAACCCGCCTTACCTGTCTCAAACTAACTTCTATCATTTTATAAAAAAACTAACTAAAAAATTGATACAAACTTTTTTGAGGATTAATTTTAGCTAGTTTCAGTGAGGTAAAGCTCATGAGCGGGAAAAAACGCTACAATATCCCTACGTAATTTAATCCAACCTGCCGCGATCAAGAGCTATTTTTAACATAATGAAAATATTAATTTCATGTTATTAGAGGTTACTGCAGTATGGTGCCCAGGGGCGGAATCGAACCACCGACACGAGGATTTTCAGTCCACTGCTCTACCAACTGAGCTACCTGGGCTTGGCTATTTAGAACTTTTTAGCTATCGAGAAAAGCACGGTATTAAATCGTGCGAACCCGGTTTCGTCAAGGTTTACCCGCTCTTGGGTACGTAACCATCGGCCTGATCAAAATCTTGCCCATCAAAAAACCTTTCTCTCTGCTCAACGAGGTACTGACGGGCGTCCTTATCCATCATGTTAAGCCGTTTTTCATTTATAAGCGTCGTTTGGTGAGACATCCATTCTTCCCAAGCCTGTTTTGATATTTCGTTAAAGATAATTTCTCCTTGAGGACCGGGAAAGGGGGGGCGATCTAGGCCAGGGAGTTCAGATCTATATTTTCGACAGTTAACCTTGCGAGTCATGGTTCGATCCACTATTGACTAAAAAAACTTTAGCGTTGTTGGCGAATATTTGCGTTACACATCTGCTACCTGAAATCCTCAAAGATTTTGACAGCTGGCTTAGGCATACCCAATTCTGTAGGATTTTTTGGATCGTACCATAGTTGGTCTTGCCTATCATTTTTTAAGTGGGTTTCCGAAATTTGAGCCTGAATATATATTGGATAATAGTCAAGATGAAAATGACTAAACGAATGACGCCTCAGAGCTAGAATCTTCTTTGTTGATAATTTGAAACCCATATTTTCACATTTGCTATTAACCATACTAACGTCTTCGCATTGAGGGAACATCCATAAACCTCCCCAAATTCCCATGAGAGGATTCTGTTGGAGTAGAATTTCGCCACAATTGTTCGAGATTACCAAAAAGCAGCACCGCCTGATCGGGAGAACTTTCTTTGGTTTTTTGCCTGGATAGGATTGGATATTCCCCTGGTTGAATGCGGCGCAACCCGACTTAACTGGACAGTTTTTACAATCTGGATTTTTTGTGCAGACCGTGGCGCCTAGATCCATCATCGCCTGAGTGTATAAGTCTGTTTGCGAGGAGGGCGACATTGCTTCTGCGAGGCCCCATAATTCTTTGGAAGTAGCACTATGTCCTGGCCAACCTTTGATGCCGCCATAGCGTGCTAAAACTCGTTTAACATTTCCGTCCAAGATCGCAGCAGGCTTTTTGAAGGCGATGGATCGAATGGCTCCCGCCGTTGAACGTCCTATGCCGGGAAGATTGATAAGATCTTCAATCATGCTTGGCAGCTCACCTGAAAATTTATTACTTACAAGTTGCGCAGTTTTGTGCATATTACGAGCGCGAGCATAGTATCCGAGCCCAGTCCAGTAATGAAGCACATCATTTATATCAGCAGTTGCTAGAGCTGATATGGTCGGGAAGCGAGCCATGAATTTTTTAAAATAAGGGATAACAGTTTGGACTTGAGTCTGTTGCAACATGATTTCCGATATCCACACCGAGTAGGCGTTAATATTGGTCTGCCATGGCAGGTTTTTACGGCCATGAATTTNAGACCAACTAAGAATTGCGTTCTGGAACTCTTCAGTATTCACATTGGCACTCAGTCAAATAGTTGTTGCATTAGCTCTAAAAGGTTCATGCCCTTCTCGAGTTCGGAGCTCATGGTCTTACGGCCAAATTTTTTGATAATGGAGTTTTTAAATCCGCCAACAATTGCTTTCATATCAGGATTGCACGTGAGAGATGTATTCTGACCTAAGTTGCCCTCGCAGATGAGCGGGATATCTCGATCTCTGAGTTGGCTGACTACCGGACACCCATCTTCACTTGTCAAAGTCTCAGTTAAAAGAGAAGTAACATTAAAGCGGAAGTTTTTGCTTGAAAGTTTAACGATGCCATCAGCCGTTATTTTAAAGTTGCCTGATCTTGTTGATATTTGACTCACGACGATTTCATCAGAATATACCGAAAAGTAGCCCTCGAGATCGGAAAACTTTGTACCAATCCCAATATCTTTCCGTTCTGTCTGGCTGCCCGTAAAAATTTGGTTTAAATCGCAAAAGATATTTTCAACGTTTAAATCAGGATAATTTAGTTCTTTCAGAGTAAATCGACCGTCACCAAAAAGCGATGGCTTTGCCGTGTTTCGCAAATCGCTGGGGCTCTGCAAGATCATGTCGAAACCTAAAATCCCACTCAATGAGGTATTGCTTGACGATTTCTCAAGCACACGCAAAATATTGATGCCAGATGCAGAGGTTTTAAATTTGAATTCAGGCTTTTCAGTTATGAAGTCGAACTTTCCTGAGGCATCAAGTTGGCCTCCAAGTAGATCCGCATTTAGGGAGGCTAAATGGAGAACGCTTCCATTAGTAAAGATATTTGTATATAGATTTTTGACCTCGGTGTTCGCCAGGACAAGAGTTTGAAGATCTATCTCAATCTGGGTTTGCTCGGGTCGGTTGATAAGAGGTATCAACGGTGCAAAAATGATGGGATCTATTTTACCTAAGTTCGACGCGTCTCCGCCAAAGTAGTCGTCCGCAGGCCATCGATTACCAGACACGGTTATCTTCAGATTTTCATTAACTTGGCCCTTTGACGCTTTCAAGGAAAAATCATTGCCATCGAGACTTAGTTCTGAGGCAACATTGAAGGAGCCAAACATTTCAAAATCAAATGCAACTTTTATATTAATATTGGTAAGCGCGGAGGTAGAGGATGTCACTGGAACCTTTATCATCGGGAACTGCAAATGCAGTTGAGACACTATTTGCTTTAGGTCTAACCCCGACAGCTCAAATCTGCCATGAGAACTTGGCTTTTGACTATCAATTGATATTGATCCTTTTAGCTGTGCAGTGCCAAATGATGCAGATAGATCAGATACTCTAAATATTTGAAACGTTGGGTCTACTGAGACCATCAGCTGAGCATTGGTCTCAATAGCTTGTCCGACCCGGAAATTTAGTTGCACTGGAAAATCAGTTTCTTTGAAGGAAATATCAGTTGAAATTAGTTGGAATTTATCGATCTGCCAGGAGTAATTTGATTCGGCTTCTCGGCGCAATGACCCGTTTTGGATCGATATTCCACTAACAAACCGTAAGTAATCTAGGTCAGTAGTTGTGCTGTTCTCGTTCTTCCATAATCCGATTAGGCCTACCCAATTAACACTTAGCGTGAGTTCCTCGAAGTGGCCCGTTGTGGAGAAGCTATCCCATTTTACATCGTTGGCTGTTATTGCTGGAAAAGGCAAAACCTGCATTTGCAGCGGGCCATCAATTTTTATTTCATACCCCTCTCGGGAGGCCGCTTCATTTAGCTCTAATCGCAAAGTTTCGGGGTCGAATATCAAATAAACAAAAATGTATAGGGCAGCGACTATAGATAAAATGGTTAGAATTGCAGTCAATAAGAGCCGAGAAAAAATAGTCACTGTAATATCTCTTTAGATCTGAATCTCTNAAAAAATGGGTCAAGGTGAGAATACTTATGTATAAAGTTTATGAGTATAATATGCTTTATAGGAATCTTGCACTGACCAGTACCGAGGAGAGCTCATGGCGGATCGCATAGCGACAGTTACGAGAAATACAAATGAGTCAGAAATAACCTTGACGGTTAATTTAGATGGCACGGGTATGGGTAGCTACGATACGCCGATCCCTTTTCTGAATCACATGCTTGATCAAATTGCACGTCATGGATTGATTAATTTGGACGTCAAAGCCAAGGGCGATACTGATGTGGATGATCACCACACGGTTGAGGATATGGGCATCACACTTGGTATGGCTATCACAGAGGCAATAGGGGATAAAAAGGGGATAGCTCGCTATGGTCATGCATACGTTCCTCTTGATGAGGCCTTATCACGGGTGGTGATGGACTTCTCTGGGAGACCAGGTTTGATAATGAATGCAGATTTTGTGCGGCACAAAGTCGGCGACTTTGATGTGGATCTAACGAGAGAATTTTTTCAAGGATTCGTGAATCATGCCCTTATTACGTTGCACATTGATAATTTGCGTGGTTCGAACGCTCATCATCAAGTGGAAACTATTTTCAAGGCGTTTGGACGGGCTTTTCGTATGGCAGTGGCCGCCGACGAGCGTATGACNGGAATTTTGCCGTCTACAAAAGGGACTCTTTAGTCCCAGCCAGAAAAAGACTGACAAATGATGAAAAACTCNAACCACATTGTTGTCGTCGACTATGGTATGGGCAATCTCCATTCAGTCAGTAAGGCTTTGCAAAAAGTCTCAGGGAATGCAAAGATTTCAGTGAGTTCAGATAAGAACGTATTATCNTCAGCCGATCGAATCGTTTTCCCNGGAGTGGGAGCGATCAGAGATTGCATGGCAGAGATTAAACGACGCTCGCTCGATGTTGTAATCCAAGAAGCGATCAGAACTAAGCCGGTTNTGGCTATATGCGTGGGAATGCAGGCCTTAATGGATCATAGTGAGGAAAATGNNGGCGTCGAGTGTTTGGGACTTTTGCCCGGANATGTCCGTTTGTTTCGAGCAGAGCAGTCAGTCGGNGGCNNTCTGAAGATCCCTCATATGGGATGGAATTGNGTTTATCANTCCATTTCTCATGACTTGTGGAAGGGAATAGANCAGTACAGCAGATTTTATTTTGTACATAGTTTTTTTGTAGAAACTGTCGATACATCGATAGTTTCAGGGCTTTGTAATTATGGTAAGCAGTTTGTTGCGGCAATAAGTCAGGAAAATCTATTTGCAGTCCAATTCCATCCGGAAAAGAGTGCAAGTTCAGGGCTGAGGTTGCTAAAAAATTTTGTTGAATGGGATATATAAATAGACCCTGAGTAAGTTAGCTTGGTATCAATTACCGAAATATCTCNCNAGCTTCATGGCTGCAGTCTTGGGTGTTTTGGCTCAACCAATCGCTCACTTCAGAGAAGCTGCCTCNGTACACGACGGATTGCATTTTCTTTTTTAGCTGATATTCATACATAGGGTCATAATATTCGCGTGTCAACTCTGCAAGCCAGATGCGATGGGAAGAGAAGCCGTCAAGGTGTTGCTTCGAGATAGCACTTTCCATCAACGCAAATATCTGTTTTGTTCTAGCTCCTCCAAGCCGCTTCCTTATTCTATGCAAACTATCCTTTAGATAATTAGAGAACTGCATGTCACTTTCATGGGAATAAAGCCGAGAGGTTCTCCGATATCGATCGACAATATACTCATCCCATAAGCGCTCAATCCGCTCTTCAAAAGGCATTTCGATAACAGCCAAAGGACTTTTTTGCATTTTATCTTTCAGGAAAGGCGGAATTTGGCGCGCACCTATCATTTGACTCTCATCTTCCAGAATAATGGAGCAATTTTTAATGCCGGCGTTAATTATCAACACTCGGACCGCGATGCGGTTTTCAAAGTCGATCTGAGACGGTTGTTCGTCTATGGGACGACCGAAACTAGAACCTTTGTGGTTTGCTGCGCCCTCGAGGTCGACGCCATTATCGAGTTGTTTTATTAGTGCTGTTTTTCCTGTCCCAGTCATTCCAGATAAAATTGTGAACGAGGCCTGTTTGCAAAAGTCCACGAAAAAGCTCATGAGGTAGTTTCTTATAGCTTTATTCCCACCAGCCACTCTTGGGCAAAAAATATTGTTTTCGGCGAGCCACTGTTGGCTGATCTGCGAGCGGAGACCNCCCCGGGCGCAGCAGATCACGGCTCTCGGCTCTCCTTTTAGCAGTTCTGCCCAAGCGTTGACGCGTTTTTCACGAATATCACCTTTAACTANGTGNGTTCCTANCTCAATCGCAGCCTCTCGNCCNNCTTGGTGATAGCGAGTGCCAACCTGATGTCTNTCTTCATCGGAAAGTAATGGCAGATTGATTGCACCNGGGATAGCGCCGGCAGCAAATTCTATTGGAGCTCGGACGTCAAGAATGGTAGTTTTTTTTAACAAAAGATTATGGTATTCGCGNCTTTCGATAACTAAATTGTTGGTCACCCCAATACCTTCACATATGGTTCACCGCTTTGGTGAGGAATGAGCTCAGCAAATGCATGATGTCCTAGATTATGATCCGAAAGAATATCGACGACTGCTTGAGCACTCTTTTTATCAACTGATATCAGAAGTCCGCCGCTNGTCTGAGGGTCACAAAGCACCTGACGATGTGAAATTTTAGAACACCCTGAGACACTCTCTCGATAGCTTCTCCAATTCCGGTCAGACCCTCCCGGAACGGCACCGAGTTCACAGTAATGAGTGACGCTTGGGTCAATNATAGGCACTGCAGTCATATCAAGCTCAGTTGCAACCTTGCTGGCGCGGCAGAGTTCAATCATATGTCCGAGTAGGCCAAACCCTGTAACGTCTGTCATGGCCGTGACTCCNGGGAGTTTGCCAAGCTTGTAACCCACATCATTAAGCTGCAACATGCACTCTAATGCCAGATGTCTATGAGCTGGTTTTAGTATTTTCCTTTTCTCCGCAGTTGTCAGTATACCTATGCCCAGAGGTTTGGTGAGAAATAAAAGGTCGCCGACCTTGGCGCCACTATTTCTTTTGAGATTCNCNAGAGTGAGGGATCCAGTTACAGCTAGACCAAATATAGGNTCTTGGCTGCTAATGGAGTGNCCTCCAGCCAAAGGCACGCCTGCTTTNTGGCAAACAAATCGACCACCTTCTATCACTTTCTGACCAATTGGGACGGGAATGTGATCAGTTGGCCAGCCGAATATGGCGATTGCCATCATNGGGAGGGCACCCATTGCATAAACATCACTCAAGGCGTTTGTTGCGGCAATGCGTCCAAAGTCGAATGGATCGTCTACTATGGGCGTNAAGAAATCAGTGGTGCTNACAATCCCTCGCCCATCACCGAAATCGTAAACAGCTGCATCATCGTTATCAGAGTTCCCGATTACCAAATCTTCGAAAGGCGGTATCGTCTCATCTGATTCCAACAGCTGTGCAAGCACATCTGGAGCTATTTTGCACCCGCACCCTCCACCAATACTGAATTCAGTTAATCTGATTTCTGGTTTCATACTATTAAAAACATGATTATGAAGTTCAATTGCAATAAAATGGCACAATCTGTGCGGTTTGGTTTTGAATAATGTCTAATTGTTTGAAGCTCTCTGCATCTATTTAGGTTCCACTTGGGGCATCTCGGGAAGAGTTTAACCTCATCGATATTGAGTCATTGGAGGATTAGATGTCAAATAATAAATCGCCTAATCTTGCGGATTGGGAAGAGATGTTTTCAAAAGAAACGCGTGGCACGACATCGGANCAATCAACGTGGCGCACCCCTGANGGTATTTTAATAAAGCCATTATATACTGCCCAAGACACGCAAAGCCTTGAACATTTAGATACTATGCCGGGTTTTCCCCCCTTCAAGAGGGGGCCGAAAGCGAGTATGTATGCCGGTCGACCTTGGACGGTTCGTCAATATGCAGGGTTCTCTACAGCCGAAAAATCCAATGACTTCTATAAACGGAATCTGGCAGCGGGTCAGCAGGGACTCTCGGTAGCTTTCGATCTTGCCACGCATCGTGGCTATGACTCAGATCATCCTCGGGTTGAGGGAGATGTGGGAAAGGCAGGAGTAGCCATTGACTCCGTTGAGGATATGAAGGTCTTGTTTAATGAAATTCCCCTAGATCAGGTTTCTGTATCCATGACCATGAATGGAGCGGTGCTTCCAGTCATGGCTGGTTACATCGTGGCGGCTGAAGAACAGGGGATCGTCCCTGAGCAGCTGGCTGGCACATTGCAGAACGATATTTTAAAAGAGTTCATGGTGCGCAATACCTATATTTATCCGCCTGAGCCCTCTATGCGGATTGTTGCCGATATCATTGCCTATACAGCACAACACATGCCCAAATTTAATTCGATTTCAATATCTGGTTATCACATGCAGGAAGCTGGGGCTACTAATGTCCAGGAGCTTGCCTATACTATTGCGGATGGCATTGAATATGTTCGGACCGCTATAAGTCGAGGGTTGGACGTAGACCAGTTTGCACCGCGTTTGTCGTTCTTTTTTGCCATCGGTATGAATTTTTTTATGGAGATATCGAAACTAAGAGCGGCGAGAATATTGTGGGCTGCGCTAATGGAAGAAAAATTCGCTCCCAAAGACAAACGCTCCTTGATGCTCCGAACTCATTGTCAGACTTCAGGGGTGAGTTTGACTAGCAAGGATCCTTACAATAACGTCATACGCACTACCATAGAGGCTATGTCGGGCGTTCTGGGTGGAACCCAGTCATTGCACACCAACTCGTTCGATGAAGCTTTGGGGCTACCTACAGATTTCTCATCAAGGATTGCCAGAAATACTCAACTAGTAATCCAAGAAGAAACAGGTATCACTAGGGTCGTGGACCCATTGGCCGGCTCCTATTACGTGGAAACTTTAACTAGCGAACTGGTTTCAGAAGCACGAAAATTAATCGATGAAGTTGAGTCGTTAGGAGGTATGACGCGTGCAGTGGAATCGGGAATGCCCAAGTTGCGGATAGAGGAGGCGGCTGCATTGCGACAATCGCGGATTGATCGCGGTGAAGAGGTGATCGTTGGGGTCAATAAATATCAGCCTGCGACTGAAGCTGAGGTTGATGTCTTAAATATTGACAATAGTGCAGTGCGCGATGCGCAGATTAATCGATTACAAAAGATTCGTGCAGATCGCGATCAGGACCAATGTGGCAAAGCTCTTTCTCAGTTAGCGGAAGCGGCAGAGAATGGTGAAGGAAATCTTTTGGCGCTTACTATTGATGCGATGCGCGCGCGCGCATCGGTTGGAGAAGTGTCTGATGCCTTAGAAACCGTATGGGGCCGGCATGTGGCTGAACAGCGGTCTATCAGTGGCGTTTATAGCGCCTCATATGAGGGCGATGATATGTTTAAAGACATTAAGTCAGAAGTCGACGAATTCGCTGAAAAACATGGGCGGAGACCACGTATGCTTGTTATCAAGCTGGGTCAAGATGGCCATGATCGCGGAGCTAAGATCATTGCCACTGCTTTCGCTGATATGGGCTTTGATATTGATATTGGACCTATGTTTCAAACACCAGAAGAGGCCGCTCGTCAAGCAATAGAGAACGACGTTCACATAGTAGGTGTTTCCACCCAAGCTGCAGCCCATTCGACTTTGGTTCCGCAGCTCATAGAACAGCTGGAATCCCAAAGAGCGAATGAAGTGTTGGTGATCTGCGGTGGCGTGATACCACCAGATGATTATGATCAACTCAAGGCTGCTGGGGTCTCCGCTATTTTTGGACCGGGTACCAATATCCCTGAAGCTGCAAGAGAAGTTTTATCATTGATAAAATAGACGATTGCTTGGGAGTTAATGGAGAGGATTATGCAAGAAATTATTAACCAGCTTGAAGACCAGCGGCAATCCGCTCGCTTAGGTGGAGGGCAAAAACGAATCGATGTGCAACATTCAAAAGGAAAATTGACCGCACGTGAAAGGATTGCTTTGTTGTTAGACGATGGCAGTTTTGAAGAGTGGGACATGTTTGTCGAACATCGGTGCACTGACTTTGGAATGGGTGAACAGCGTATTCCTGGCGATGGGGTAGTTATTGGTTATGGGACAATTAATGGGAGACTAGTGTTTGTTTTCAGCCAGGATTTCACCGTTTTCGGAGGTGCGCTATCAGAGGCACATGCGGAAAAGATATGTAAGTTAATGGATCAGGCNATGAAAGTGGGTGCACCGATTATNGGNTTAAATGATTCAGGCGGAGCTAGAATTCANGANGGTGTNGCTTCATTGGGNGGTTATGCTGAAGTATTTCAGCGAAATGTTATGGCTTCAGGGGTAGTTCCTCAGATATCGATGATTATGGGTCCTTGTGCTGGAGGGGCAGTTTATTCTCCCGCAATTACCGATTTTATATTCATGGTCAAGGATAGCTCATATATGTTCGTAACCGGACCAGATGTCGTAAAGACTGTCACTCATGAGGAGGTCAGTGCAGAACAACTAGGTGGAGCGGTCACGCATTCCAGCGTTTCAGGGGTGGCTGATTTAGCCTTTGAAAATGATATCGATGCGATCTCCAAGTTGAGATTCTTTTTAAATTTCTTACCTTCTAACAATAAAGATAGACCACCTGTTAGGCCAACTGAAGATCCAGGTGACCGGTTTGAAATGTCGTTGGATACAGTTGTGCCCTCCGATCCCAACAAACCCTATGACATGCATGAAGTCATAACAAAAGTTGCTGATGAAGGCGAATTTTTTGAGTTGCAAGTTAGCTACGCAAAAAACATTATCATTGGCTTTGTCCGTATCGAAGGCTCTACAGTGGGTATTGTAGCTAATCAACCGATGGTATTNGCAGGNTGTTTAGATATTGACGCGTCTTGCAAAGCGGCTCGTTTCATTCGTTTCTGCGATGCTTTCAATATACCGATTTTCACTTTAGTTGATGTGCCGGGATTTATGCCCGGCACATCACAGGAATATGGTGGAATTATCAAGCATGGGGCCAAGCTCCTTTATGCTTATGCCGAGTGCACCGTTCCAAAGGTAACGCTAATAACGCGCAAGGCCTATGGTGGAGCCTATGATGTAATGTCATCTAAACATCTGAGAGGAGATGTGAATCTAGCTTGGCCCACTTCGGAAATTGCAGTAATGGGTGCGAAGGGAGCTGTGGAAATAATTTTTCGTAAAGAACTTGGAAATCAATCTCGGATCGAACAGTTAACCGAGCAATATAGAGAAAAATTTTCAAATCCCTTCATCGCAAGTAAAAGAGGCTATGTTGACGATGTGATCATGCCGCATACCACTCGAATGCGCATTGCAAGGTCCTTTTCCATGTTGAGGTCGAAGTCGATCGAAAATCCCTGGAGAAAACATGGCAATATTCCTCTGTAGAAAAACCCATCCCAAATTTTTTATCAAATGATTGAGAGACTAGTAACCTATGCTAAAAAAAATTTTGGTCGCCAACCGCGGTGAAATTGCGTGTCGTATTTTTGCCACAGCCAAACGATTGGGCATCGCCACAGTAGCCGTTTATTCCGATGCTGACAGAGATTCGCTCCACGTTTCAATGGCTGATGAGGCAATACCAATTGGTCCTGCGGTGGCGTCTGAGAGTTACCTGAACATAGAAAAAATCGTTCATGCATGCAAAGAAACGGGCGCTGATTCAGTTCATCCCGGTTATGGGTTTTTGTCGGAGAATGCTCAGTTTAGGGATGCGTTAGACGAAGCCAACATCATTTTTATTGGACCAGAAAAGCTGGCAATCGAATCGATGGGAGATAAGATCACCTCAAAGTTAATTGCTGAAAAAGCGGGAGTTAGCGTCATCCCTGGGTTCACAGATGTTGTCAAGGATGCTGATCATGCGGTCACTATTAGTAGCGATATTGGTTATCCAGTCATGATTAAGGCATCCGCTGGGGGTGGTGGAAAAGGGATGCGAGTGGCGAGGAATGAAGAGGAATGCAGAGAGGGCTTTAAGCGGGCTCGCAACGAGGCGAGTAGCAGTTTTGGCGATGATCGGATATTTATTGAAAAATTTATTGAAGAGCCTCGGCATATTGAGATACAAATAATTGCTGATGGAAGCGGTAATACGATATACCTTGGAGAGCGAGAATGTTCAATTCAACGTCGTCATCAGAAGGTGATTGAAGAGGCTCCATCGCCTTTTCTAGACGAGGAGACGCGTCGTGCCATGGGAGAACAAAGTTGTGCATTGGCTCGCGCTGTAAATTATCGGTCTGCCGGAACCGTAGAATTTATTGTAGATATCGATAGAAATTTCTACTTTTTGGAGATGAACACTAGATTACAAGTAGAACATCCGGTTACCGAGTTAGTTAGTGGCTTAGATATCGTGGAGATGATGTTTGTTGTTGCTTCTGGAGGAGAACTATCAATTAGGCAAGAAGACATCTCTCTTAATGGATGGGCCATTGAATCTAGAGTCTATGCTGAAGATCCGCTTCGTGACTTTTTGCCCTCTACNGGTCGGTTGACTAATTATGTAGAACCAACTGGGGAAGGGGTTCGAGTTGATAGCGGTGTTTATGAGGGAGGAGAAGTCTCAATTTATTATGANCCAATGATCGCTAAGTTAGTCACNTTCGGAGAAAATCGAGATCAAGCGATTGCGTCAATGTCTGAGGCCTTGGACAATTACTATATTCGGGGTGTAAATCACAATATTAGCTTTTTGAATTCATTAATGAACCATCCTCGTTTCTTGGCAGGAAACTTAACCACTAATTTTATCTCGGAAGAGTATCCAGATGGATTCACCGTTGATCCAATGTCACCTGACGACCTCATGATGATGATTGCAGTAGTTGTTTTAGCTAATCANNTTCGTTTAGAGAGAGAAGCTAAGTTATCTGGTCAACTCTCGGAACGTCAATATCGTCCACCACATGATTGGGTGGTTGCAGCAGGAGGAGCAAGTACACCGGCCAGTATTAAAACCCTTGAGAAAGGGGGGCATGTTGTCAAAGTTTCAGGCGTTGACCACCATATAACCACTGACTGGAAATTAGGGGATCCCATATTCAGTGCAAAAATACAAGATCGGTTTATTTGTGTGCAAATAGAGACTAATGTCAATAGTTATGTTCTGTACTATCGAGGCGCTAAGATAAGTGCCGAAGTTTTGTCAAAAAGAGCGTCAGAGCTTAGCGTTCATATGCTCCACAAAGAGCCCGAAGATCTATCAAAATTTTTGCTTTCCCCTATGCCTGGGCTTCTGGTCAGTATTTCGGTTTCTGAAGGCGATTCTGTCAAAGTGGGAGACGAACTTGTTGTCGTAGAGGCCATGAAGATGGAGAATAGTTTAAGAGCAGTTCAAAATGGCGTCGTGTCAGCTGTGCGCAGTGCCGTGGGAGATAGTTTAGCGGTAGATCAGGTTATCCTCGAATTTGAGTAAATTCCCCTCTTATGGTGGTTAGTTTAACGAATTAAGGTTTTATCATGGTTGAGAAACTATCCTTAGCAAAACAAATATTGGATGGAAGTCGCCGCGCCCTTGCCAAGGGAATTACTGCAATAGAATCATCTAGGCAGGATCACCGAGACACTGCGGACGAAATGCTTCAGGAATTACTCCCTCATACCGGAAATTCNNTTCGAATTGGTATCTCNGGTGCTCCAGGAGTNGGNAAATCAACATTTATTGAATCGTTCGGCAATCATCTGGTCGATATAGGGCACAATGTCGCAGTGTTGGCAGTGGATCCATCGTCGGTTATAACGGGTGGCTCAATCTTGGGTGATAAGACCCGTATGCAGACATTCTCATCGCGCGAGAATGTTTTTGTTCGACCTTCTCCTGCCGGTGACACGCTCGGCGGTGTTACCCGGCGTACCCGCGAATCGATGTTGCTATGTGAAGCGGCTGGGTTCNATGTATTGATTATAGAAACTGTCGGTGTGGGGCAGTCCGAGACTATCGCGGCAGATATGGTTGACGCTTTTATACTTCTACTACTGCCCTCAGCGGGGGACGAACTTCAGGGCATTAAAAGAGGTATTACTGAACTAGCGGATATTGTTTTAGTTAACAAAGCGGACGGCGATCAAAAAATGATAGCAGAGCGAACCGTGCAAGACTATCGGTCGGCTTTACAGTTTATCAAGGGTCGATATAGCGCATGGCAACCAGTGGTTTCCGCCTGCTCCTCATTAGATGGCCATGGTGTNACTGAAGTCTGGGACCAGTTAATCGAGATGCAATTGGCTCTGAAGGAATCTGGAGAATTNGANACGCATCGCGCCGAGCAATCTATTGCCTGGATGTGGGGGGAAACTACTGCTCTCGTGCTGTCCGATCTCAAAGATGATCTGTCAGTTCGCGAGAGCGTCATATCGATAGAAAAAGCAGTATTATCCGGTGCAATGCATCCTAAGTTAGCAGCCAGACAGTTGTTGGAAAAATTTAAGGGTTATACCTAGAAATATTGCTCTTGAATAGAGGCGGCTGTTTCTGCTGATTTAATATCGCCCAATAAATCTTTGACGATGCCGGTCTTAATATCAAACATCCATNCATGAATAGATAGCTTTATTCCCATNTTCCAAGCGCTCTGAACTGTNGTTGAGTTACATAGATTAGTNACTTGTTTTACAACATTTAGTTCGCCAAGTGTGGCAGACTTTTCTTCAGAAGAGGATTTTTCCAGTTTTTTGGAGATAGACGTTTTTAGGGTAGTAAGAGGCCTTAGCCATTGGTCTATCGGTCCGCTAGTTTGTCCATCAAGTGCGGCCCGCACACCACCACAATAACTATGACCGCAAACGACAATATGACTTACCTTTAATTGGTCAACTGCATATTGGACTACCGACATGCAGTTTGTGTCGTCAGAATGTATCTGATTTGCGATATTGCGATGAACGAAAATCTCTTCCGATGGTAAATTAAGCAGGCGGTCCGGTGCAGTTCTGCTATCGGAGCAGCCAATCCAGAGATATTTTGGCTTGTGTTTTTTGCTTAGATTTTTAAAGAAGTGTGGCGTGCGACTTTTTATTTTGTCTGCCCAAGCAACGTTTCGTGAAAATAACTCACTTAACTCGCTCAATAGCTTAAACTCCTTTTCATAATATCGATGGAGAAGAAAAAACGAGAACTAAGCGCACCGGCCTCAGAAAAGATTTCTGTCCTGAAATTAACCACACTTTGAGTCACCACAATTGAGGCAAGTCATGCACCCGTCCATCAGTATCACCGCCTTGACGTTACACTTTTTACAGACTTCAGCATTTGATGGAAAGCTTTCCGATTCGGCTGAGTTTGCATTGGCCTCGAACTCAGCACGTTTGGCATCCAATATTTTTTGCTGATGCTCNGGGATCTGAGGGGCAATTAGCAGGCCAATTTTCTGCAGGTGATCCTCTATCGCCCACCCTATTTCAGCCACTAGCGAGGGCATAAATTTTCCACCAGGCTTAAAGTATCCTCCTTGGGGGTCAAAAACTGCTTTGAGCTCTTCCACTAGNAAAGTGCAGTCACCGCCCTTACGGAAAACTGCTGATATCACTCGTGTTAGTGCGACGATCCATTGGAAGTGGTCCATATTTTTTGAATTAATAAAGATTTCAAAGGGTCGCCGCAATTCATGATCGGTACCTTCATTAAGGATGATGTCATTAATTGTCAAATAGAGCGCGTGATCTGAGAGCGGCGTCTTTATTTTGTAGGTGCTTCCTGAAAGAGCCTCTGGCCTCGACACTTTCTCATGCATTTGTATTATATTGTTGTCAGTCGCTTTTGTGGTTTTTTCCTCGACGCTGTCGTTATTGGCCACCTTATAGCTCACAATCTTTTTCTCTATTTTTTTTACCATGTTGTTTCTCCTTATCATTCCTCACTGGGGCCAAAGAGGACTAAAACTTTCCGTAATAACCTTCTTTCAAAGCGTCAAAAAGATTTGCTGCCGTATGCGTTTCGCCGTCATATTCAACTTCCTCGTTTCCCTTGAATTCGATGGTGGAGCCGTCTTCTAGCGTGAAACTATAAATTGTGTTTTCTAGGTCTTGTTCTTTGACTAGAACTCCCTGGAATGCTTCTGGGTTGAAGCGGAANGTAGTGCANCCTTTTAGACCGTTCTCTGCAGCGTATAGATAGATATCTTTAAAGTCGTCATAACTGCATTCGGTTGGGACATTGATAGTTTTTGAGATAGATGAATCAACCCATTTTTGCGCGGCGGCTTGAATGTCAACATGTTGTTTGGGTTGAATGTTTTCCGATGACACAAAATAGTCAGGGAGGCNCTGCTCAGGTTTATCACTGAAGGGCATAGCTTCGTTGTTGATCAGGGCGCGATATGCAAGCAGTTCGTAAGAAAAGACGTCAACTTTTTCCTTGGTTTTGCGTCCCTCCCGAATCACATTGCGAGAGTAATGATGCGCGAAACTCGGCTCTATGCCATTACTTACATTGTTCGCTAAAGATAGAGAAATTGTACCCGTGGGAGCGATCGAGGAGTGATGGCTAAAACGGCACCCCTCATTGACAATAGCTTCTATGAGCTCCGGCTCTACCGAACTCAGTTGCTGCATATACCGACTATATTTGCCCAATAAGACTTTGCCTTTGATTTTTGACCCAACCTTTATGCCGTCTTTTGCAAGGTCAGGTTGATTAAAAAGCATTTCAGCGGTGATCTTAAATGTATCCTCCATAATCGGGGCGGGGCCCTTCTCTCGCGCTAGTTCAAGCCCGGTCTGAAGGCCTGCGATGGCCATATCTCTGGCTACCCGNTCTGTGAANTTTAGAGACTTCTCATCACCATATTTCATGCATAGCATTGTGATGGCAGAGCCTAAGCCCAAAAAGCCCATTCCATGACGACGCTTGTATTGAATTTCTTCGCGTTGCCCTACCAAAGGAAGTCCATTAATTTCTACCACATTGTCAAGCATTCTGGTAAAGATTGAGACCACCTCAGAGTACTCATCCCAATCAAAATATGCTTCACTTGTGAAGGGATCGCGAACGAATTTAGTTAGGTTCACAGACCCCAGTAGGCAACTTCCGTAAGGCGGAAGTGGTTGCTCACCGCAAGGGTTGGTTGCTCGTATGTTTTCGCAGAACCAGTTGTTGTTCTTTTTGTTGACCTCATCAATCAATATAAAACCCGGTTCGGCGAAATCATATGTTGACGCCATTATGGCATTCCACAATTTCTGCGCCCGAATTGTTTCATAAATACGGCAAGCTACTAACCCTTGATCGTTTTTCACATAACCGTCGGTTGTTGGAAAGGCCTTCCAAATAATCTGACTATCCTCAAGGTCAAGCCCCCCCTCAACTTCCTTTGAAGTTACTGGAAAAGTTAGGTCCCAGTGGGCATCTTCCTTAACGGCCTTAATAAATTCTTCAGTAATTAACAACGACAAATTAAATTGTCGAAGACGCCCGTCTTCTCTTTTGGCTCTAACGAAATCTAGAACATCTGGATGGCTCACATCAAATGTCGCCATTTGCGCTCCCCGACGTCCCCCCGCCGAGGAAACTGTGAAACACATCTTATCAAATATGTCCATGAACGATAGCGGTCCAGAGGTATATGCGCCGGCGCCGGAAACATAGGCTCCTTTTGGACGAAGCGTAGAAAACTCATAACCAATACCGCAACCGGCTTTTAGTGTCAGTCCTGCCTCTACATTTCGTTCCAAGATACCTTGCATCGAATCCGGCACAATACCTGAAACTGTGCAGTTAATAGTAGAAGTTGCCGGCTTATAGGCCTGCGCTCCAGCATTGGATATGATTCTGCCAGCGGGAATTGCACCATTTTGGAGTGCCCACTCGAACCGCTCTTGCCAATCTTTCTGTTTGTCTTCGTTTTCAACGCTTGACAATGCGGCCGCCACTCTTCGGTAGGTATCATCTATGTCCTTGTCTATGGGATCCATTTTTTTATCTTTAAGACGATATTTCTTGTCCCAAATGTCCAGAGACGCGTCTTGCATTTTAATAGAGGTTGTCTTCTTTGATTTACTCACAGTTTTAAGTTTAGCTGCCGTCATTTTTTTTCCTTTTTTGAGCTGTCTTTGCCATGGTCNCTAATAGCTATTAGCGGGTTTGGCTATGACGCATTTCGCGCTGGCCTGAGCCTTCGTATTACTGACCCAAGCGGTCGATTCTATCCTACATTTAGTACTAATAGAATGCCTAGCTACTACATATTGTGTTTTTTTTGGCTTGATTGCTATCTTTTGTAATCATATATGGGGATAACATGTAGATAAAGTGCTTGCAGACTTATATGCTATGGATAGATTAATTTTTGACCATTGGGGATAAGTTGGTCATTTTAAATTCTAACGCTTTAACTGTTATTGTGAGGCACTTAAAGGAATTCCTGTTCTGGCAGTATTGAGGTCCAAAGGTGACTTGGCTAAACTGTCCTGATACCGTTCTTTATGTCGCATTGCTGGTTTGGGTCGACTCCTTGAATATTCAGCTAAAGAGGGATTCCATGGACATTTTTGATTTTCCCGCTGGGCGGGAAGGCTATTTCGGAGAATATGGTGGCGTCTTCTTGCCGGAGATTCTCCACGGCACAATTCAAGAGCTCCAACAATGTTTTCGAGTTTGCAAGAACGATGAGAGTTTCTGGTCCGAGTACATGGAGATTCTTAAGAACTACTCCGGAAGACCGACGCCGATAACCTATCTACCAAACTTATCTAAGAAACTTGGGGGCGCGCAAATTTATGTTAAGCGAGATGACCTTAATCATACCGGTTCACACAAGATTAATAACGTAATTGGGCAGGGCCTGCTCTGTAAAAGGCTTGGTAAACGGCGAGTCATAGCAGAGACTGGAGCCGGGCAACATGGTTTTGCTACGGCAACTATGGCTGCTCGATTCGGTTTGGATTGCACCATCTATATGGGTGAAGTTGATGTTGCTCGCCAACGTCCCAATGTGTTTTGGATGGAGAATCTCGGGGCTAAGGTGGTCTCTGTTAAAGATGGCCAGAAAACATTAAAGGACGCTATCAACGAGTGCATGCGAGATTGGGTGTCGAATATGGCCGATACCCACTATGTTCTCGGAACGGCCTGCGGCCCGCATCCTTTCCCCGAGATGGTTAGTTGGTTCCAGTCTGTGATAGGAATTGAAGCACGCGATCAACTTCAAGAGTTGACAGGATCATTGCCAAATCGTGTATATGCGTGCGTTGGAGGCGGATCAAATGCGATAGGGATATTTCAAGGATTCTTAGATCATGATTCGGTGGAATTGATTGGTTGCGAGGCCGGCGGGCTCGGTGCGGGATCGAACCTACATGCTGCTCGACTTGCATACAACGATGCTTCGGTGGGNGTNGCGCAAGGCTTCAAGACTTACTTTCTCCAAAATGAGCANGGCAATATGCGGAAAACCCACTCTATNGCGGCAGGTCTTGATTATATTGGCATCAACCCTATTTTTTCTTATTTNTGGGAGGCNGGGAAAGTTCGCTTCGAGGCGGCAACTGACGAGGAGGTTAAAGAGGCGCTGCGCCTGACAATGCGATCTGAGGGGCTTATTCCCGCACTNGAAACAGCTCATGCCTTTGTCTTAGCAATTAGGGAGGCTCCCAAGATGGGGCNAAATGAAATTATTCTGATTAATCAATCAGGGAGAGGTGATAAAGATATTTTTACTATTGCAGATGCTCTAGATGACCGGGAGTGGAAGTCATTCATTAATGAAAAGTCTGATCAATACCTTGGAGAGAAAGACTAGTGTCACTGGCTAATTACATTGTTGAGAAGCGGAAAAAAAAAGATATTTTGATCATGGCTCACGTGGTGTGTGGCTACCCATCATTCGAAGATAACATGCAGGCTCTTCAGGTTATGCAGTCCGCTGGTGTTGATTTGGTTGAACTTCAATTTCCATTCTCTGAACCGAGTGCTGATGGGCCTCTTTTCGCTCAGGCGAATGAGGAGTCTTTAAAATCAGGAACGACCATAGATCAATGCTTTGATTTTATGAAACAAGCGACTGAGTTGTTTTCCTTCAAGATACTAATGATGGGGTACTACAATACTGTTTTTAAGATGGGAGAGGAGGAATTTTTGCGGCGTTTGGCAAGTGCGGGTGGGGTAGGTTACATCCTCCCAGACCTTCCTTTAGANGAGGCTCAAAATCTAAATTCAATGGCAATTGAGGAGGACATCTCTCCCATCGTTTTGATGACACCGACCAGTAGTGATGAGAGATTGGCTAAGTTGGGCGCAGCCAGCCGAGGCATGGTTTATGTTGTGGCACGAAAAGGAGTGACTGGTTCAAAGACAATTATTGGCGACAACGTGCTGAAACTAGTTGAAAAATGNCGTAAATATACTGATGTACCGATTGCTGTTGGGTTTGGAATCAGCGGGAGAGAAGACGTTGATGCCCTTCGCGGCCACGCAGATGTTGCTATCGTTGGTTCAGCTGCACTNAGAACTTGGCAGCAATCCGGTGTNAGTGGTTTAAAGAACTTATTTTCGAGCCTCCNNTTGTAAAGACTTCCAATATACCTTAACGCACACCCTTCTTTGAGGCCGTCTCATATCGCCAGTCGTTTAAGACTTGCAGCCTTGCCTCAGAGAATGGCGGTATCTTGCCCAATTCGAACTGCTTTATACATACGAGATGCACCCCATATGCCGATGTTATTGGACCGCCCCAGCATGGTAATTGAGGAGAACGGCGCGCCAAGTTAATAATCGCAAGACTGGCAGGTTCACCAAAAATTTCATCGAGTTGCAGGCTAGAAACATCAGTGAAATGCCTCGGTAAAGGAGTTTCATCCCCTACAGGGACGATTTTATCGCTGATCGAGAGGGCGTTATGCGCAGCTGATACTGAGTTTCCTCCTCTTGCCGTGATAGTGTATGTCACATGGTCCAGACTCAATGTCGATGCTTTNCGGTATTCTTCTTTGTGCAGTTCGAAGTAGGCACGCAGCTCCTCGGAGCTCGGATTTTCGGGTGTGGTGATATTCTTCGTTAACTTGTCAAGGCGAAGCTCTAAACTTTTCTCGGCTGTTTGTTCACTCAACTCATCCACAGTGGGATGCCTTGAACCTAGTTGACGACTAATGAACCTTGCTTCCAGCTGATCTTGTAGTTGTTGGATGTTTTGGGGTGCTGCATAGCGCTTATCCCAACTTTCATACTTTCCGGGCGGCTCAGTGTGAATAAGTGTTTGCGCAAAGAGCATGCAGTATAGTGCGACCGAGAAGCTGACAATCAGAAAATTCTTATTCATGACGCCCTGGTTTTGTCAGCTTAGTCGAAAGCCGATCATCGTTTAAATACCTTAATGATTTGCCCAGCTTTCGGTTCGCCNGCCGGATACAAGCCATTTATTACCCNCAGTANGGAAACGTCTGAGCGTTTGAGGNTGAAGTGCCGGGCTAGTNCATCAAATGTCGTGTTACTCGTGGCTTTAATGTAGTGAATTTTCTGTGGTTGCTGACCATCTATTTCTGCCTGAGATATCGTTCGAAAAGTGTTGATAGCCTCCATAAATAGTTTATCGAAATCGGTAAAGTCATCTGGATTCTTAACGTGGCCTCGAAAGATATAAGCATGCAATTTGTAGTATATAACGGCAACTCTGACAGTTGTTTCATTATCCTCTGTGTCGGTTTCCGTTAATGTGCCTGTGAACCCATTAAGTCGCGCCGGTGATATTTTTTCACCGGCATTAATTGTTTTAACATTCATTTGGTTGAAAAGATACTCTTCGGGACTCTGCGCTGTTCTGCCGAGCCGTGTCATGGAAATACTCGCTTTTGTTTCAGGGGATTCACCTATCACTGCGATTGGGGNCGTTCCTGCGCTTTGGGTCCAGCCCTCTGGTAAGTCAAAACGTATTCTCCAACGCATGTTGGAGAANCGTTCGGGNGGAGTNTTTTTCGCGAGGAAATTCTTNCCCCAGACGAGGTCTTGCGTGAGTTTTCGATATTGATTAGCTCCGTTGCCTTTGGATGCTCCAGAGCTAAGNTGGGATGCTTTGGATACGACGGCGCGGAGTCTGGCGTCATTCCTCGGGTGTGANGCAAAAACACCATGATAGGTTGGTCTTATCGCGCCTCTGGATTTTGCTTGTTCCTTTTGAAGAGTTTCGAAATCCTTCATAACCGAAAGCATCGAAAGCATTTCGTTAACATCATAACCNAGCTTTGCCATGTACTCGGCACCGACTTCATCTGCCTCCAGNTCTTGTCGGCGTCCAAATGACCTGACATTTGCTTGTCCATAAGCCATAGCTGCTTCGGCGGCGTCACCACTTCCGCTGAGGATATAGACTAAAGTGCTTAGCATTTGGTTCGAGGTGCCCTTTGAAAAACGTTCCTTAACATGATCACAAGTTATGTGCGCGACTTCGTGAGCGATTACCGAAGCAAGTTGTGCCTCATTGCTAACGTAGTTCAAAAGCCCGCGGTTGACATAGACATAATTGTCTGCGGTTGCAAATGCATTAAGTTCAGGAGAATCAAGCAGTGTGAAGGTGAACTCTTCATCCGACATGTCCGACACAGCAACGATTTCACGACCCAGTTTGTTAATGTACGCTATCAAAGAAGGGTCGTTAAAAATTGGAGTTGCCTTGATTGTTTCCTCATAGATTTCTTTGCCACTGGGAGCTCCAAAGCTGGCAACGGATACAAGAAGCGGAAGTGCCAGCCAAAGCGCCGAAAACTTTTTCTCCTCGCGGCGGAAAATTTTCATTCGATTTTCCCTGATCTAATCCGAGTTTTTAAAGATACCCGATAANTGATTNCCAAGGCTAGAGCATGCATCANTCTTTACNGGTGTCATNAGTGGAATGGGCGCTATNGCACCAATGAGATAGGAGGTTCCCTCNGAGTCGACACGCACTCTTGCAACTTCACTTAGGTCCTCAATGTCCCAGACAATGGCTTCATATATTGAGGNTTTATCCCACTTTGCGAATCCAAAGCAACCAGCGCCACCGGNTCCCGCTGCACAG
>NZXB01000041.1 GCA_002701765.1 Porticoccaceae bacterium | reverse complement strand
GAATAGGGCACTATATTTATCTTTGATTACTTTATTTGAATATTATTCAAATAAAGATTAACATTTGTCTATGTTTAACTCTGTTGTCACAATTTTGTGCTGTAAGAGAAAAAGCCGCCCGCATAATTTATGCCCATAGTTCTAGGAGAGAAAATGAGTACAGAAATNGACCAGGAGAACGAATTATTTCGTGAAACAACTAAGAAATGGATTGACAAGGAATTCCCGAAGGCTTGGTGCAGAGAACTAGAATCAAAGGAGCATGAGTTCCCGCAGGCTTTTTGGGATAAATTGGTTGACTATGGTGCGCATGGTATTGGCATACCAGANNAGTATGGTGGCTTGGGTGGCTCCATAACTACGCAAAGTATTTTTGCTCGAGAGATTGCTCGAACTGCCGGAGGACTAAGCTGGATTTGGGGCGTAACTTCCTTTTCGGGCAGTAAGGCAATGGGTTATTGTGGGACTGAGGCTCAAAAACAAAAATACTTGCCTCTGATTGCTGCCGGAAAACTAAAAACTGCTATGAGTTACACAGAGCCAGGTGGAGGTACCGATCTTCTCGGCGGAATGAAAACTACAGCCGAAAAGGTTGATGGTGGGTGGAAGCTTAATGGCGAGAAAATCTGGAGCACTTTGGCCAGCAACGCTGATTATTTGCTGGTGCTTGCGAGGAGTGATCGAGAGGTAGCCAAACGCTCTGACGGTATTTCGATGTTTTTNGTNCCNGCNNCGAGTNAGGGNATNACNATGACAGAACTNCCGAAGCTNGGNATGCGCGCTGCNAGTTCATGTTCNGTNNACTTGGAGGACGTATTCGTTCCAAATGAGTTATTACTTGGGGAGGAAGGCAAGGGATGGTATGCGTCTCTNAAGCCNTTAAATAACGAGCGCCTTGTNAATGCNGCGACTTGTCTTGGGATGTTGGATGGCGTGTTGGAAGATGCCGTTGAACACTTGAAAACGCGAAATGCTTTTGGNGGCCCCATTGGNCGTTTCCAAGCGCTNCAACACTATGTGGCAGATATAGCCATGTGGCAGAAACAGGGTGAACTTATGGTTCATCATACGGCGCGTTTGCAAGAAGAGGGCGCTCCCAATGCAGTAGAATCAGCCATGGTGAAAACGTTGTGCTCTGAATATGCCAGCAAAGCAGCAGACTTGGGGATTTCGATTCTCGGTGGNATGGGNTATTCGGCGGAGACCGATATGCAACGATATTGGCGCGATTCGCGATTGCTTAGGATAGGACCGGTTAGCAACGAAATGGCCCGCAATCAAATAGCGGAAAGTTTCGGTCTTCCGCGTTCATATTGAGCAAAGAGGATATCATAGTCATTGTAACTNCGCGGGGGCATCAATGAGTTTGGACAACAGAGACATTCTTAAGTCGTTTTTAAAGGCCTCTGAGAGGCAGAATGAGAAGGAAATGAGAAAATTCCTTCATCCTGAGATCAGAGTTATAGAGGCCGACTCGCTTCCATATGGTGGAATCCATGAGGGACCTGATGCCTTTATGGAACTTGTTCCCAAAGTTTTTGGCACTTGGCGTGATTGTAATGTTACGGTAAATAAATGGGTTTCAGAGGGAGATTGTGTAATTCTATTAGGTGTAATGACTGGCTCCGGTAGGACTACTGGCACACCTTTTGAAGTGCCCATAGCGGAGGTATGGACTTTCCTGGACGGCAAGATAATGGAAGTGGTGCCTTACTATTTCGATACTAAGATGCTAGCTGATGTCGCTGGAATTGATGCCTGACAGGTTTCTAATAGTTTAGACTCCTAGCTGGTTGGTCCTCGACACTCCCGTTGCCCACCTTAGAGGGGGAGATAGAATGGACAACGGGTGCATCGGGTATAGAATAAGACCCTTGAGAAGCAAAGTAGTTCCATTTTTTTTTATTTTTTTAAATTAGCCGGATCGCTTCGGTCAGTTACAGTAGATCGCGGTAGAGGGGATCAAAGTTGCCAGCNACCTGGTTACGGTTGAATTCACTCACTACACGGAGCAGNTGTCGACATGTTATTTGTCCAACCAACTTCTCCTCACTTAAAACAGGTCTGCGGCGCCGACCTTTTGCTAGCATGTCCCGCGCTACGGTGACAACGTCCTCTTCAATTGTGCAATATTCAATCGAATCGGTTGTGTATGGCTTTAAAGCCATCCCTTCCCAGTCTCGAGGGGAGACTGCAGACAGTATTTGTCTACAAGTTACCTGCCCGACGAGGCCTCCACCGCTAACAACAGGTCTTCGGCGACGGCCCTTTTTTAACATATCAGCGGCCACGCTTTCCAAATTTGAGTGAGGAGCACAACTTTCAATCTCTTTCGTCATATGAGCATATACTTTGTCTGTCTCACGCTGATCATTATAAATTGCTGAAAGAACTGCTCTTAGGCAATCCATTTCAGATAAAATCCCGACTAAAGCACCATACTGATCTACGACGCATAGACCGGAGATTCGATGCTCAAGGATTTTTTTGATTGCGGTGTAAAGGTCTTCTTCATGNTGGATGGTAATTGGTTTCGAAAACATGTATTCGCTAACCGTGGCATTTCGTAGGATACCATCTGAGGAAGTGTGATCNAGCGCTGCCGACAGGCAGTCCATCTCCGAGAGCACCCCGAGAAGCACGTCATTTGTATCTGCAACACAGAGGCCGGAGACCTTTTTGTCGGTAATTAGAGTTACTGCAGTTGAGAGGGCGTCTTCCGGATGAATAGTTATTGGGTCATGCAACATGAAATCGCTAAGATTAACAGAGTGCAGCATTATCAAACCTCAAATGTTTAGTCTNTAGAGGTAATAATCTTTCTAGACTCCAACAAAGTCAATAAATGGTTGCGGCCATGACCCCATATATAAAACGGATAATAATAAGATAAATGCCAATGCATCTCGCCAGCTTAGGCGTTNTTTGGCTGGAACAGGTANNTCACCCAGTGGTGAACTCATCGCGAAAATTAGACGCAAATAATAATAAATGCCTATGGCGCTTCCAATAATAAGGCCTGAAAGCAATAGCCACAATCCAGCNTCAAGGCCTAAAGTGATAAGATAAAATTTGCCCATGAACCCTGCNGTAAGCGGAATACCCGCGAAAGATAGCATCGCGACCATAAGTGTTGCGGCCTGAATAGGTTGTTTCCAGAAAAGACCAGTAAAAGCGTCAANATGGGCCTTTTTTTCCTTTGCTACATTGGCGACCACCACAATAGCTGCAAGGGTTGAGAGGATGTAAGCGGCTAAATAAAATGTAAGGGCATCCCTTCCCAGGCCAAGAATTTCCTCTGTTTCCTTAAAGCTGGAAAATCCGATAATTACCATTAAAAGATAACCAAAATGGGCGATTGAGGAGTACGCTAAAAGTCTCTTNACATTTTCCTGTCTGAGTGCGAGCAAGTTTCCCACTAACATTGAGCCTACAGAGATTAATGTTAGAACGAACATTAGCGATGGAAATTGGTAAAATTGACCATCTAGGACTAGCCTAGTAAGCGCAACAAACATNGCTCCTTTTGAGACGGTGGCGAGAAAGTTGGTGACGGGTGTTGGAGCTCCTTCATAGACATCTGGAGTCCACATATGGAAAGGTACTAACGACAACTTGAAGCCGATTCCTGAGAGCACCATCGCTGTACCGGCAACCACTAGCATCGANTTTGATTCGTATGCAGAGCCCACTTTTGAGCCTATTCCTGCGAAGCTTAAATCGCCGGTTGCTGCATACAAAAGGGCAAAACCAAACAACAACATCGCAGATGCGCAAGCAGATAGAATCAGGTACTTGATGCTGGCTTCGAGCGGGAGGGCGTCATCCTCGGGGAAAGCAATCATGGCATAAACGGCTATACCCATTAACTCCATACCTAACAATAAAGAGACTATATGAGAAGATTGGCATAGGACTATTGCTCCAAGTGTTGAGAGCAGAATGAGTAGGTAGTACTCCTCTTTACGATTTCCCTCAGACAAAAATACATCTCGNGAGATTGCGAGGGTAGTTAGCGTAGATACCACTATGAGTCCGGTGAAAAGTAACCCCCATTGGTCGACTTTTATNAGCACAGTGACTTGCTGAGCATACTCAGAGGCGTAATAAGTTCCCCAAAGTGTNATCATTAGACCCAGCGCGCTGATATACCANGCGCTCTTGTGATCGCGCTTGAGTGATGCATGAAGCACCAACACAATTATAGTGAGTGAAAGTAGTAGTACTGGTGCAAGCGCCATTAATTTAGACACGGTCATGGCATAGCTCCCGATAGACTATACTCCAGAGTGCCTGCTATTGTCATTTGCGCGATATCCAGTACGGGTTGGGGATACATACCAAGCACCACTAACGCTATCACCATAATTGCCATCGTGAGCAGCTCTCGAGAACCAAAGTCAGCTACTGTTTTGGGATCAAGTTGCGGATTGGATTCTCCTTGAAAGGAACGTTGCATCAGCATCAGTGAATAGATAGCCCCAGTGATAAGGCCCATTGAGGCAAGGACCGTTAACCAAGGATTAACTTGGAAAAGCCCGAGGAGGACTAAAAATTCGGCAACAAAATTGCCCAATCCTGGTAGGCCAAGCGAGGCAAGCACGAAGAACATGGCTATTGCTCCCATTCTCGGCATGCTTTGCCAAAGCCCGCCCATCTTTGGCATTTCACGAGTATGCAGTCTTTCTTGGAGAGAGCCTGCTATCATGAATAGTGCGGCGGTACTAAAGCCATGCGCGACCATCTGCATCACCGCCCCCTGAAGAGCCAATTCGTTCCAAGCATAGACACCCAATAAGATAAAGCCCATGTGGCTTACGCTACTATATGCTACAAGACGTTTGAAATCTGTCTGGCCAAAGGCAAGCACAGCGCCGTAGATTATTCCAGCAACCCCGAGAATTAAAGCAAAATTTGAAAACCCAAGAGCCGCATCAGGAAACAAGGGAACTGCAAAACGAATCAAACCATAAGCGCCCGTCTTCAGGAGAATGCCGGCCAGAATAACGCTACCCGCAGTGGGAGCCTGGGTGTGAGCATCAGGTAGCCAAGTGTGAAAGGGAAAGCCGGGTAACTTAACAACGAATGCAATGAAAAAACCTAGCATCAGCCACCAAGCGGTATTTTCTGCCATCGGTGTATTCAGTAAATCGAAATAGCTGAAACTGTAGTGCCCGTTAGAGTCTTTGTAAATTGCCACCAAGGCTAAGGTTGCCACTAGCATTAACAAGCCGCTAGCTTGAGTAAAGATAAAGAACTTCATCGCCGCATAGCCGCGGTTTTCATGTCCCCAGATGGCGATTAGAAAGTACATCGGTATCAACATAACTTCCCAAAACAAGAAGAATAAGAACAAGTCCATAGCCATAAAGACACCCAACACACCTGCTATGGTCCACAGAAGATTGGCTTCAAAAAAACCATGTCTCTCGGTAATATCTGTCCAAGACGCACTTACAGCGATAGCACCAAGCACCAAGGTGAGCAGGACCATCAGAAGGCTGAGTCCATCTAGAGCAAACTCAATATTTATTCCAAAAGCGGGTATCCAACTCGTTTTGAAGTGGATCAGCCAGGAGCTTGGATCGTCAAGAGTAGAAGACTGAAGCTGATTTAAACCGTTAAGACCAGACAGATGGAGTACCAAGTAGAAGAATGCCAAAACAATAACCGAGAGCGCCACCATTCTCGGCATGGCAGAACTTGCCCGCTCGGATACCGCGGCGACAACGCCGCCCAAAAGTAAGATCAGAATGANATTGACTAGTACCATCAGACCGCTCCGACAGCAAATAATAAGCTCAAGCCGAGGAAGCCAATGAGNCCTATAACCATGCTGATTATGTAACCACGCATCCGTCCNGTCTGCATCCTACTTAATCCAGAGTTAAGAGCTTGGTTGGTTCGCACAATTAAATGATAAAAATTATCAACGGGCTCATTCCGAGTCGTTGATGCAACCCAACAATAAGGATTGACCAGGGTAAGGGCGTATAATCTATCTATTCTCCACCCGCTNTGCCAAAACTGTTTGAGCCACTGCCCTAGCGCAGATTCTATTAAGAAACTGAGGTCTAACTGGCGCCCGAGGAACAATAAATATGCCAAGACTACCCCAACGATCGGTATGCTGATGGACACCAGTTCAACCCAGTGGGCTGGGTGCTGATTNCCGTGTGCGGGAAAAACTCGCTCAACGGGCAAACTGAAGTAGCCGCCTATTAAGGATAGCACGCATAGTAGAGTCAACGGAGTAGCCATTCGCCAGCCAATCTCCTTGTCAGGAATCGTGTTTGCNTTACCAAAAAAGACAATGAAAACCAATCGNAAGCTGTAGATTGCAGTAAGTAATGCGCCTAAAAGACCACCCATCCATAGCAAAGGGCCTATGCTGNTCTGCTGGTATGCTTGAAGTAGAATTAAGTCCTTGCTAAAGAAACCTGAGGTCATGGGCAGTGCTGCGAGCGCTGCTGATCCAATCATAAAACTCCAGAAAGTCACTGGCATGCGCGTTCGTAACCCACCCATTTTGAAAATGTCATGTTCGTGATGAAGGCAGTGAATAATGGCTCCCGAACCCAGGAATAAAAGAGCTTTGAAGAAAGCATGGGTCATGAGATGGAAAACGCCGGCGCTCCATGCGCCAACGCCAAGGGCNAGNAACATATATCCTATCTGACTGATAGTAGAGTATGCGAGGATGCGTTTAATGTCGTATTGAGCTAGAGCTGTGAAAGCAGCCAACAGGGAAGTTAATAAGCCAACGATAGCCACCAGAGTCATTGCATCTGGGGACAGAAGAAACAGTCCGTGTGTCCTCGCGATCAGGTAGACTCCGGCCGTTACCATGGTGGCTGCGTGGATTAAAGCGCTTACAGGTGTTGGACCAGCCATCGCGTCTGGCAGCCAAGTATGCAAAGGCAGTTGCGCAGATTTCCCGGCAGCCCCTGCAAGAAGCAACATACAGACAAGCAGTGGCATAAAGTCACCTATTTGCCATTTCGCCTGGGCTGCAGCAACCATCATTTGTATATTTAGCGTACCGAGTTCGGTGAACAACACAAGCAAACCAATTGCCATTGCAGTATCCCCAATCCGGGTAACAATGAAAGCTTTTCTCGCTGCTTGNCCGTTCGCGCTATGCTGATACCAAAANCCNACCAGCAAATAGCTGCATGTCCCGACACCTTCCCATCCAAGATACATAAGGAGCAGGTTGTCGGCTAGAACTAATATCAGCATCGCCGCTACAAACATATTTAGGTACGCGAAATAACGGGCATAACTNACGTCATGCTCCATGAATTCGCTGGAGAATAGGTGGATTAAAAAACCTACGCCAGTGATGACTGACATCATNACTAATGTCAGACCATCGAAATAGAAGGCTATGCTGGGATCGAACTGCCCAACTTTCATCCAAGTCCAATAAACGACGTGAATTGGTTCCGGAACGTGCAGAAACTGGTACGCTAGCCAACCTGTCAAAACGGCNGATATTCCTACCGAGCCAACGCCAAGAGTAGCCACTACAGACCGAGNGAAATATGCTGANCCAAGCATCAAAGTGATTGAGCTAATTAGAGGAAGTATAGGTATTAGCCAGATAAAGTCTGTCATGCTTAACCTCGCATCCGATTTGCTTGATCCATATCTAGCGTCTTAAATCGCCGTTGGATTTGCAAAACAAGTCCCAATCCGACGGCTATCTCAGCTGCGGCAATGCTTAAAATCATCACATACATTACTTGCCCATCAGCTTGGCCCCAGTGGGCNCCGGCACCGACGAAGGCAAGTGCACAGGCGTTTAACATCACCTCAATGGACATNAGTATGAATATGATGTTGCGNCTTATCATAACGCCCAACATACCAATGGAGAAAAGAAGNCCTGACAGGAAGAGNAAATGGTTGAGAGGNACTGCTAGCTCATTCATTTGTCAGGCTCTCTTCTCTAGTAATCGTCTGCCTAAGTGGAAGGCTCCCACCATTCCGGCGAGGAGAAGCATGGAAGCAAGCTCTACCGCGAGAACATATGGGCCGAAGAGTGACATTCCAACCATTTTAGCTGAGACTACNCCTTTAGAAACTTGGCCTTCCACGGAGCCTATTAAAAATACTAATTCGATTAATAGGATCAAAGAAAGGGTGGCTGGTCCGATCCATATCCTTGGTTCTAGCCATTTTCNCTCGCGCGCATCTCCCTCTTCCCCCAAGTTAAGCATCATGATAACAAACACAAAAAGCACCATGATTGCGCCAGCGTATATGACAACCTCTAGTGCAGCGGCGAATGGTGCTCCAATGAGAAAAAATATCACTGCGATCGCTAACAGAGACACGATGAGGTATATGAGCGCNTGGATGGCATTGGTCCGTGTCATAGCCAAAATCGTNGCTGCCAGNGCGACAGCGGCTGAAATGTAGAAAANTATTGTTTCAAGCATTTNTGTTATCCATNAGTCCCATTTCGGTCGCTTGTACAAAATGGAATCCTTGATCATGGCATCAAACTTTTGGTGTCAATTGGNGCGCTTTCGTTGAGNGCCTCACCTTTATCTTTTGTGGCAGTNTGAAGCCCCGATACTCTGTAGAAGTTGTAGTCTGGATACTTGCCGACGCCATTTATTAAAAGGTGTTCCTTTTCGTATACCATATTCTGNCGGTCATACTCACACATNTCAAAGTCTGGTGTGAGNTGGATGGCGTAAGTCGGGCAGGCCTCTTCACAAAGCCCACACATAATACACCGAGAAAAATTGATCCTGAAAAACTCAGGGTACCAGGTGCCGTCCTCTCTGGTATCCTTCTGTAAGGCTATACAATCGACCGGACATGCTGCAGCGCAGAGGTTGCAAGCAACACATCGCTCCTCGCCATCTGGATCTCTCGTTAGCACAATACGGCCGCGATAGCGTGGCGCCAAATATGGCATTTCTTCCGGATACTGAACCGTTTCGGCTTTGCGAAAAAGATGGATAAAAATCTCCCACATTGTACGCAGCATGCTTAACATCAAACAATCTCCTCCATCCAAAGAAGCACCGCTCCAGTAACTGCCAGATTTATAAGCGTTATTGGGAGCATCACTTTCCAACCAAGATCCATGAGTTGATCGTATCTAGGCCGGGGAATAGCCGCTCTCAACAGAATGAAAAAGTTGATGACAAAAATCACTTTCAGACTAAACCAGACGAATGGCGGCACCCAATCGCCAAATATACTTGGACCCATCCATCCGCCAAAAAAGAGTGTCACAATCATACAAGAAATCAGGGCAAGTCCGAGGTATTCCCCTAGCATAAACATGGCGAACTTCATTCCTCCATATTCGGTATGAAATCCGGCGGTTAGTTCATGTTCCGCCTCTGGCAAATCGAAAGGGAGTCTGTGGCTCTCTGCGATACCCGCTATCAAAAACACAAACAAGCCCAGAACTTGAGAGAAGCAGAACCAAACCTCTCTTTGGGCTTCAACAATATCAACAAGACTAAAGCTGCCGGTAATCATGACCACTCCCATGAGTGACAAGCCCATGAACACCTCGTAACTGACCATCTGGGAGGCTGACCTGAGGCCTCCCAATAGGGCATACTTATTATTCGAAGCGAGCCCTCCGAGCAGCACGCTGTATACGGCTAGTGCGGACATGCCAAGGAAAAACAGTAAGCCAATGTTGAGATCCACTATGTGTACCCCGGGNGCAAAGGGGACGACGGCAAAACCCATCATCATAGAGGCGATTATCGCTGTGGGTGCCAGAACAAAGACAAAGCGGTCGGCGAAGGGAGGAACCCAGTCATCCTTGAATAATAGCTTTATAATATCCGCGCCTAACTGTCCTATGCCAAACGGACCAATACGATTTGGCCCTAAACGGTCTTGCCAGAATCCTAAGAGCCTGCGTTCCCACCAGACCAGCACCCCCGCTACTGTGATTCCACCCACGAGTATCGAAATAGCAAGCAAAACAAGCATCATATCAGCCATAAAGGTTTTCCCCCAACGATGCGTCAGACGCGCCATCGGTGGCTATCAGCAGCGGTTTAGATCGAACCCAATTAGCATCCTTTACCAGCCGCACAGACTGGCCAGGAACTAACTGAAGGGTTTCTTCAAAGCCTACACTAAAGCCAACACAACCGTCAGCCATACGATCAACGATCCGGACCTCGAGGGATCTTTCATCGATATCGTCNATAACTAACAGGCCGTCACCATCTGAGACGTTTAACGCGTTCGCTCCANCTTCCGTCAAAGCCACAAAGGCGTTACCGGCCAATTCGGAGATCTCTTTAGTGTGGGATGAAAGTTCCTCAGAGCCATGGATGCATGCTATTGGTATCAATGTCCACNTGTCTTTCTTAGCCCCGTTAGNTTTATGGCTTTTAACTGCGGTACTAAAACCCTNTCGGTCTGATGATATCAGCATCACGTCGGGTGTCGGATTCTTGTGAGGACCATCCACTTTNGATTGGAATTTCTGTACGGAATGATTCGAATTCCAACCTGGTGACCAGACAAATGGCGATAGAGTCGANGGCTGATCGCGATTCAAACCTTCCATGCTGTATGCGAGTGCTGTTTCGTTATCCTTTGGTTGAGGTGGCTCATGAACCGAAACGGAGGCATTCATGGCTGTTCTGCCGCTGTAACGATGGGTTTGCCTTGGAATTTTTTGACCTCGATCCCGGAAGGCTTGCCCAGGCGCCACTTTGTCTATTTCGCTCCACTTTTCGTCACTGCTAGCAAGCAAGGAGACTACGTCATCAAAACAATCGAGCCCTGATAATTTTTTTTCACTGTCCAAGGAGGCTAATTTCACCAACCATTGCCAACTCGGGAGTCGCTCATTAGCCGGTTCGAAGACAGGGAAGTAACGCTGAGCCCGACCTTCAAAGTTTATCAATGTTCCCTCTGACTCCGCGAATGAGGCGGCGGGAAGCACCATGCTAGATAGATTCAGTGTATCGTTTTCAAGTACGTCCAGTGAAATAATATCTACTTTTGAATCCGCTAATTTTTGCAGAGCATTCTTACCCAACCTGCGAGACAGGTCATTCTCTAAAATTACTAAGGTATCTATTTTATCTAACTGCTCAATGACTTCTGTCAGCGAGAGAGTATTNTCATCGCGCAGCAGAGCTGCACCCATGCTATTACTCTCAGGCACACAGAGGCTTAGCATCGTATCTTTATTTGACATGCTCAGTGTGTCAGCGACCATAGCGGCACTGGACAAAACGTCTGGGTGAGAACCGCTGATACCGCTGACCACTAATGGTCGATTGGCTTGCAAAAGTAAATCNGCTGCGGTGCAGACCATNTCATCTTCAATCTCGCCGCCTTTAAGTTTCTCCGCTAATGAAAATCCAAAGTCAGCTATTTCATCGGGATTTAGGCAGTATATGTGGGANGCCACATCATCTAATCGGCTTTCACAGCTTGTTACCACCACTAAGGGAGAAAGTTCATCTTGGCCCAAATTTCGGACAGCGGCATCTTGCCACTTTGGTATGCCGGCTGCCTCTGCCATAGAAAATGACTCGTTTCTAACGGCTTGCCTAAGTGCTAATGCAATTCTAGGCGCAGTGTTGGAAACATCTTCACCCAAAATTAGTATGGCATCGGCTGACTCCATTTGTCGGACAGATGGGACATTGGCAGTAGTGGACGANAGAATNTTTGTTAATTTCTCGATCGCCGNANCCTCTGAGTCAGAGAGACCCGAAGAGAAATTAGTTGGTCCCANCCAATGTTTCAAAAGAAAGTTCGGCTCAAGCGANGCCCGNGGAGAGCCTATACCGACCACACGTTTATTATTCAGCCAACGAGCGGCGGTGGAAAGNGCATTGTCTTGGCGAATGGCNGAGAAGCTCCCTTCCTNTTCGCGCAATCCAGCGAAGTCAATTCTTTCCGNATTATTGACGTAGCCGGCTCCGAATCGTCCACGATCACAGATAAAATATCCATTTACATCATAATTATATCGGTTGTGGATTCTCTTTAATTGACCATATCTTTCCCCGGGGGCGGTGTTACATCCCACGGCGCATCCAAAACAGATAGATGGAGCGGACTGCAAATCCCATTTTCGACTGTACTTAGCTAAGAAAGGCTTGTCTGTAAATACGCCTGTTGGACAGACTTCCACTAAGTTNCCGGAGAACTCGCTCTCCANAATCCCATCTTTTTGACGACCGAAAAANACCCTNTCCCTNGAAGCNTGAGCGCCGAAGTCCTTGCCACCCGCATAATCTTTNTAAAATCGTTCGCATCGATAGCAGGTTATACAGCGGTTCATTTCATGATGAATCAGTGGGCCGAGATATTGATTCCTNTGNGTGTTCTTTTTGCCGGTATATCTTCTGTCTCTGTGCCCCACCATTACAGTCATATCTTGGAGNTGGCATTCACCACCTTCGGAGCANACCGGGCAGTCATGGGGATGNTTAAGCATCAGNGATTCTATGATGGCTTCNCGAAATTGCGTGGCGTTTTCTGTGTCCAAGGAAAACCTGGCCCCATCCTTAACCTGCGTCATGCACCCCATTACTATCCGACCGGTAGTGTCTTCTTCGCTCTGATATTGGACTACTGCGCATTGTCGACATGAACCGACAGAACCCATNGCTGGGTGCCAACAAAAGTAGGGAAGGTNGAGACCTGCATTGAGGCATGCCTCCANCAGATTNTCACCTTCGTTNACCTCTATCGATTGTCCGTCCACTAAAACTTTGGGCATAAATTATCCTCTTGCTCCATTCAATTTGTGAGAGCCTGAACCTTCAATCAGCTTTTCAAAATCAGAGTAAAAGTACTTCAACGCACTCTGAAGTGGCTCCATGGCTCCTGGNGCAAGCGCGCAATGGGTGTTGCCNATTCCGCCGATGTATTTGACCTGATAGGCCAGNGTCTCNAGGTCTTCTTTTCGACCTCGGCCGTTGTATATATCCTCNAGTACCTGACGAGTCCANGGGAGTCCGTCTCGGCAGGGCGTGCAAAAGCCGCAGGATTCTTGTGCAAAAAAACGNATGAGGTTGAGCACCATGCCAACTGGACATGTTTGGTCATCGAGTATTATCATCGTGCCCGTTCCCATCCTACTGCCTGCTGCACCGATCACGTTATAATCCATAGCAAGGTCTAGGTGGTCGCTCGTGAGAAAATCAGTTGAACCACCGCCCGGAAGGAAGCCTTTAAGTTCGAGGCCCGGTTGCATTCCCCCGGCGCAGTCTTCGATGATTTCGCGGACCGGTGTGCCCATGGGTAGCTCCCAGCATCCCGGATTATTAACTTTTCCGCTCACGCCAAACAGTTTTGTGCCGCTATCCTCTCCCCGACCAAGTGTTTGGAACCAGTCAGCGCCTCGATGAATAATATGGGTAATGTTACACAGTGTTTCTACATTATTTACGATGGTGGGACGACCCCAAAGTCCACTAACCTGGGGGAATGGTGGTTTGGCCCTTGGGTTTGCTCGCTTCCCTTCCAATGCGTTAATCAGTGCTGTTTCCTCCCCGCAAATATACCGACCGGCGCTGGGGTGGACATACATCTCGAGACTAAAGCCCGACCCCAGTATGTTTTTGCCCAGATAGTTTTTCTCATAGCATTCGACGATAGCGTTCCGAAGCCGCTGAATCGAGACGACATATTCGCCGCGAATAAAAATATAAGCTATGTCAGCACCAAGAGTGTATGCGGAGAGAATCATGCCTTCTATCAGTTGGTGTGGGTCGAATTCCATCAGCAGACGGTCTTTGAACGTGCCGGGTTCCATCTCATCCGCATTGCAGACAAGGTATTTATGCCCCGGCGAACAAGCATCGCCTTTTGGCACAAAGCTCCATTTCATTCCGGTTGGGAAGCCTGCCCCACCGCGCCCCCGAAGTTTGGAATCCTTGACGATAGACTCACAGTCTTCTGGGCTCAACTCGGCGATAGCTTTTTTCAGGCCTTGGTACCCCTCGTTGGCTTCATATGCCATGAGATTTGTGGGCTTGGGATCATTTGCAATGTTTCGTGTAAGCACTCTCTCCATCAAAAGTCCTCGCGTGAAGAGGCCTGATTGAATGTGGCTTCAATCTTTGCATCATCTAAGTTGGTTATGAGTTCATCGCCAACCATCATAACCGGTGCTCGGTCACAGGCGCCGAGGCAAGGCACTGGCAGAAGGGTATATTTTTCATCAGTTGTAGTTTCTCCGTAACCTATCTTTAAAACATCGCTAACTTTTTCCTTAGCCTTTTCGCATCCACAAATCCAACAGCTGACACTATCACAGAATAGTATTACTTTCTTTCCCACCGGCCTTCGATAAATCAGGTTGTAAAAGGTAGCAATGCCTTCTAATTCGTCAATTGACATCTCGAGATGCTTTGCTATCGCTGCAAGACTTTCATCTGATATCCAGCCTCTCTTTGACTGGACGATTTTCAACGCGTCAATCGCAGCACCGGATTTGTATGGCACGTGTTCCAATTCAGCATCAATTTCTTGCAATTCTTCTTCCGACAGAAAGGAATCGATGTCGGTGAGTATGACTGAGCCTTTCATCGATCTACGTCCGCCATGACGAAGTCGATACTAGCTATAATCGCAATCAAGTCAGGAATCATTAAGCCGTTACTTATGAGAGGAATTTGCTGTAGGTGAGGAAAAGATGGTGTGCGAATGCGGGTGCGATAGGAGTTGG
>NZXB01000040.1 GCA_002701765.1 Porticoccaceae bacterium | reverse complement strand
CTTGGAGGCAAAAGTGACTTAGCCTCTCTTCGATGCGGTTCCGGAGACGTCCTTTGCCAAGCCCTTGCAAGGAAAATCGGCAAAGCATCCGCTCCAGTTGTCAGTGGCCAATCAAGTGCAAGGTCTGCGATCCGGACCAGGTCTTCATCGTCGACGGCGTCTGCAATATATAGATTCGGTTCGGCAGGCTGGGAAATATGATTAACGACTGCCTCGGTGCCACGCAGCAAAAGAGCGTGCGAGATTAATCCTACTTTAGTCTTGCATTGCGGCTGCAAAACCTCAACCAGATTCGAATTCGTCATCGGTGTGACAGGATCTGCCCGTTTAAAAGAATCTCCAAGCGGTGTACTTCCCAGGAACATTCTCCCCTGGAAGATGGTTACGGTATACTCGGGAAAGGCTGGACAGAAAAGCGTTTGTTCGCCACCAGTAGCCTCGAGCATCGCTTCTGCCACAGGACCGATGTTTCCCTGATCTGTTGAGTCAAACGTTGCACAATACTTATAATAAAAGCGAGTGCAACCGATCGCCTTGAGCGCTTGCACCGTTTGTATTGCCTCTTGCGCCGCAGCGCCGGCCTCAATCAACCGTATCTTGCGAGCGACTACCACGGCTGTAGCAGAAGAACTAGCAACATCTTTCAATCCCTCGACCGAAGTCACCAGCGGACATTCCACTCCCTCCCGCTCGAGGAGACTCGCCACCATCATGCCACCTGTCAAGTCATCGGCTAATATTCCAAGTTGTATCATAATCCTACCTATCATGAATTATTTAATGACCACATCCTACAATAAAAATTCCTTTTAAAGCCACCAAAGCGTTCTCAACAAAATATTTGGGGGAACTCCGACTCGAGGACTTGCAGAAGCCAGTTAAAAAGTATGATCATTTACCACTTGACAGACAGACGTTCGGTGACGATATGGTGACAATATCAACGCGGCTGGGAAAAGTTCGGGGCGCAAACAGCGCGTCTGTTCCCTTGTTTCTGGGACTGCGATACGGCGCTCCTCCAACCGGACTGCGCAGGTTCTTAAGCCCCGTGGGGTCAGGTTCGTGGACAGGAACCCTTGACGCCACTCAATATCCCAATCGTGCAATGCAGTACAAGACCGAGGGTACTCTGGGGGCGCCTATTTTGGGTGATATGAGTGAGGATTGCCTCTTTCTGAATATCACTACACCATCCATCACAGGAAAACTGAGGCCCGTTTTGTTCTGGATCCATGGTGGGGGCTTNATTAACGGTTCTGGGAATGAACTGGACGGTGCAGTGCTNGCTGACCAGGGCGATGTAGTGGTTGTCTCGGTCAACTATCGTTTGGGNGCCTTNGGGCTTCTTAATCTCTCAAGTCATGGTCCCGAGTACAAGGGATCTTCTTCAAACAGTATCCGCGACCTTGTGCTCGCACTGCAATGGGTCAGTGATAATATTGAGGAGTATGGTGGGGATCCTGAAAACGTAACAATCTCGGGCGTGTCCTCCGGTGGCACNCTGGTTCTGAGTCTTCTTGCCACACCGGCAGCTGATANCCTGTATCACAAAGCAATCGCACATAGCGCAACCTGCGCATATAAAACGGCCGATGACCCGACCAATGAACTTTGCAAACGCCTCAAAGTGTCCCGGGAAGAGTTTCTAAGCCATCTCCGCGCAATGTCCGCTAGCGAGATACTGGCTCTAAACCTCGGCTTCCGAGTGAGTGTCGACAAGACAGTGGTCACACGCTCCACGTTCGAGGCGATAAAAGATCGCGGTGACAGCGGTGTTCCCTTACTAACAGGAACCAATCTAAGAGAGGGCTCACTCTACACCCAAGGGCGTGATCAAGATCAGGACCACTACACAGAATGGAATCGCGGTCTCGCGAAGGAGATGCTTTGTGGGAAAGACCCCCAAAAATATCTTGCCGCTCTGCGTGAGACTTATCCTGATGCATCCCCGGGCCGATACCATGAAATGATCTGGACCGATATGTTCCGCAGAACCACATTGAAGGCCGCTGAATTGACATCAACAGCGGGGCCCGGAAGTTGGTTCTATCGGTTTGACCTAGCCCCGACCCTGCCTGATCACAAGCATTTAGGAGCTACCCACGGCAGTGAAAATGCTTTCGTTTTCAATATCTTCGAGAATCCCAACACCCATGGTTTTACCTATCACGATCGTGATGACCCGGTCGTTCGAAAGATTGCCCGAGCGTGGTCTGACGTCATTGTGAGGTTCATGCGAACCGGTCAGCCGGGTAATTACAACGACTGGCCGGTTTACGAGCCTGGCAAGCGAAGGAGTTTAATTATACATGAGACGTTAAGAATCGAATCTGATCCCGATGAGCTTCACCGTGGGCTTTGGAAACTATAGCCCCAGCGATGATCTGGAAAAACTGTAAACGAGTAAAGCGACCGCGGTTTAGAGCTGCTATGGTGTGTACCATATGGGTGATGTATAAGCACGCTCCTGAATGACCTCGGGGGAAGGTANTTCACCCAAGCCATATAATACGGCATCATAGGTGGTCCACCGGGGCGTTGGTATCTGCATTACTCGGACGTAGTAGAAAGCAGCCTCATCTCGTTCAAAATCATTGTCAATCCAAGTCACGGAGAACGAAGGGCTGCCAATAGAATTNAGATAGCTTGCATCATTTAGATTCACGGTCGAGCCGGCTGGAGGCAGCCTTCCATCTATATCAGCTTCCCGGTTATCGGACCAGGCGACGTCGTAAACCTTCTCGTGAAGGTCCCCCTTTTTATCGCGCCACCCCTTAACTACCTGCACGCGATCGAGGTTAGCCCCGCCTGGTTCCCTGGTCGCACTTATTAGGAAGGACGGCACCCTGTTGTCGCCCCGCTGGACGAGATCACCCCCCATAGGCACACCTTTTCGGTATCCGACCTCTGCCAGGTTTGGCTGGAAAGCATCACTTGCTAGGTAGCCCCATCCACCAAAAAAACGCACCCTAATACGAGGCCCCGTTGTGGCATAGACTTCACGCCTTTTCATCGCTGCAAAAATGGCCTGCCGCGTGTTCTCCTTAGCCCAGACAGCTGCGTAACCGGCGGCGGAGTAGATGGACGACCTTTCAGCCCGAAAGCGGCTGGGCTGATCCATGGCCATCTTGCCCCAGAAATTGGATTCCCGAGCCGTTGCAAAGCCCGTGTGGCTATCAGTGGATCCGATCATACCAAACTTGAACGGATTCACCCCGACCTTTGCCTCTATGGAGAGGCCCTCCTTCAGAGCACCACGAGCGAATGACGTTGCTGCCTGATCAGCCAAGCTACGCTCGGAGCCTACAACTTTCATATAGGGTTTAATGTCAGCNAACAATTCCCACCACTGCTGNTCGTGGCCTGCAAATTCGTCATCCGGGGAGATCAATGGATGGGTTTCACTAGTGCCCTTTATCTGCGTCACCTCGATAAGAGGTTCGATGGATGCCCGCGTCTTAGCGTAATCGCTGGTTATTTCAGCGCCATCAAAGGTTACCCCCATGAACATGTTGCCCCTGCTGAGGTTACCATTGTGTGGAATTGAGATCACATCATCACTTGTGTCCATGCGGTATTTTTCTAGGTAACTCCATAGATCTTCCGGATTGTTACTGTCAAGGGAAGAGAAAGGCAGAACCCGCCGCGCATTCTCGGCGCCCCCTGAAAAAACAACATTCCGATGCAACATCCCGCTGCTGTACTCGTAACCAATGAAAGTTGTGAATTTACCGGGGTGATTGTGCTCCTCTGCGCTATCAATGACNTCATGCCAGACATGCCATCTGTACCCCTCNTCGATACTGAAACNCTCTCCCTTAATTCCCTTGGCATTAGAAAGGCGCGCGCTGGCGATCTCAAATTCCTGAGCTGTTTTTGCCGATAAGATATCAGAGGGTGAAGGTAGTTCAGACAGCTGCTGATAGATGCGTTCCCTGTCACCAGATGCCAGAATACCGCTCTTGCCCGCCATAAGCCCCGGAAAAACACCCATATTCTCCGCATGATCGGCAACCATCATGAAGTCCAGCGGTCGTCTTAGGCGGACATCGTGGCCATCAGCGTGAATTGTTTCTCCCTTGGCAAATCGATAGGCCTGGTCAGGTGTCACGCGCGTTCCGGTCGGATACGCATCGTGCGAGAGATAGGTATGCACATGTGTGTCGCCCCAGTAGAGGTTTTCGGGATATTCCCAACCAATAGCGGGAGAGTAGTGCTCGGAGCCGCTNGAATTATAAGNTGTTATTAAAGCTACAAATNCCAATGCGCGCATACGCATACTCCGATAGCCAGACGTGTGTGCCCTTTCTTCCTAAAAGCCCTTGCTATCACGAACCTTCAGGTGCACTTGCAATGTGCGTTCAGCTAACGCTGTCATTGTGATCTCCTGGAACCCAATCACGCTCGGCCTGATCGTGTCATTGAGTGGCGGCACGAGGCTCGAGTCTATCGCCGTCGCCCCCACGACTGCCCCTGTGATCGAACCACAGGTTGCCCCGTTGCAGTCCGTGTCCAACCCCCCTTCAACTGACCTGCAAATTGATTGGTGAAAATCCATCTGGCCGAAGATCATGGCTCCGATCACGACAAGTGCATTATTGACCGTATGGACACCATGAAGCTCGCCATAGTGCTCTTCCACCCAATCCATGTAGCCATGGAAATCATCATTTTCTGATGCGGCGCTGAGCCCTTGCCGACAAGCCTCCGCCAGCTTGCAATTTTTTGGGATTTCCGACAGGCCAATGCCCACAAGCTCAATCGGATCACTAACAACAAAGGCTGCCGCTATGATCGCCGCAAACAACATCTCACCATAGATACCGTTGGCCCTGTGAGTCCAGCAAGCGTCCCTGAAAGCGAATTCCGCAGCCAGCTCCGGATTACCGGCACACGCGTAACCCCAGCCGTCCGCGCGGATCTGGGCGCCAATCCACTCTCGATAGGGGTTACGGTTGCTGCTGGTATAATCAGATGTCACCCAATCCGAGGCGTCCCGGAAGTTGCTGGCCCTTGGCACCGCATTATTGTAGTTCAGAATTGCCTGTGACTCGGCGGTACAAATCACGTTATAGGGTAGGCTAGAGTTCCAGAAGTTTGCAACATCGCGCCAACCAAAATCGGGCCCAGTTTTTTCGAGTATACCCAGCGCGATTAAAGTGTAGTGAATGTCGTCATCTGGTTCCATGTAGGCGATGTTTTCACGCTGTGATTGCGGACAGAAAACCGTTAATTTGTCCCCAGCATCAGCTCCACTGAAGAAGTAGTCAAGCGGCCAATGCTTGCGATTCTCTAGGTAGGTCCTTATGGCTTTTCGACCCCGCATCCCCAACTGGCCCCTGATGCCCATATGCTCTACGGGTTTCCCCAGGGCACAACCTGCAGCACGTCCGGTCCATGCGCCATGGAACTTGTCTAGCAGATCCGCTTCTCTTGCTGCCCCCAATTGTCTCGGTCCATCCGGACGCTCCTTGCGAATACCTTCAAGGTCATTTGGCTGCACGTACCCGAAATCAGNGTCCCTGGGTAACTGCTCTAGCCCTTTATAAAGGATATCAACGGCATCAAAGTTCATGGAATCCTTTTCGTCCCAGAGACTGNTGACCTCTTCTCTGAGAGCTTCAGGCACTGTTCGCCCCTCGTAGTCACACTGAACCACTTCCATCCGAAGTAACTCAAGCGGTGTTCCCCATCCAGTAAATATCATGGTGTTATTCCTTATAAAATGCCAAGTAAGTCGTTTTTTAGTATTCTGTCACAGCATAACCGCAATGCTTTACTGCAATTTTATTTTTTGAAATTTTGGTGGCCGTTTTTCAATAAAGGATGCGACGCCCTCCTTAAAATCCTCTCGGGCAACGCTCTCAGCCATCCAAGCATTTGACTCTNGCATGGCGTCTCCTAACTCTTGATTTAGGTGTCGGTAGACCTGTTTTTTCATCATCATGATTGATATAGGTGCGGATGTTTTGGCAATTGCTCGCAGATAGTTTCGAGCTTCAATGGCACTCTCCCCAGCTTCACAAATGCGATTTGCATATCCAATGCGGAACGCCTCCTCCGCATCCATTTTTCGGGAGCTCCAGAGCACGTCTAGGGCATTGGATGGCCCAACCAAACGCGGCAACATCCAGCTGGTGCCATGCTCGGCGATCAAACCACGAGGCCCAAACGAAGTAATAAAACGTGCTTTTTTATCAACGAATCGCATATCACAGAACGTTGCATAGCTGAAGCCAAGCCCAGCGCAGGCTCCATTTACCGCAGCGATTAGCGGCTTACGCAAACCAAGAAAGTAGGTAGGTGATGACTTGAAGTTGGGATCATTGTCGGGGTTACCGGGTTCTGCGGCCAGATGGTCATGGGACTTTTTTTGCAAGCTACCCGCTTTACTCATGTCGCCAAGCGCTCCCATATCAACGCCCGAGCAAAAACCTCGTCCTGCCCCTGTGATTACAGTCCCCACAACCTCCCTGGTTCTCTCCGAGATATCTAGCGCGTGGCGGATCTCTGCCTGCGTCAGATCAGTAAGCGCATTGAGTTTGTCAGGACGGTTCATTGTGATAGTGGCCACTGGACCTTCGATTTCATAAATGATTTCTTCGTACGCACCGCTTCCTTCGATGTCAGTCACAATCAAACTCCTTCGTTAGAAAATTAACCGTAAAAGTCACGGCTGCAGTCTCCGATAAGCGCTGTCCCCAAGTGTCTGAGCAATCTCCAGCCCCAGATCATGCGCGTCGAGTAAAGCTCTCTTAATGGAACTTTGCGTCACAGCCATGGGCATATTATGGGCAATAGGCCTCGCTTCCGCCGCCGCAGAAATAACATCTAGTTCCTTGTGATTTTTCGGTGATAGGGAAAGCTGGCCAAGNTGAATCGGCAAACCAACTTTGGCGAAAAAAATTGCTGCCTTGCGTGCATCTGCTGATTTCTCCATCGCAAGTTGAGCCATTGTTCCCATGGCTACCATCTCACCATGCAAATATTGATCATGCACTGAAGTTATCTCGGTGAAGGAGAGTGCAAGAGCATGAGCCAAAGCAAGACCACCGCTCTCAAAACCCACNCCACTCATTAGTGTGTTAGCCTCAACCACCCTCTCTACANCATCGTCATTAATATTTTCACTGACAGAAGCTGCAGCCTTCTCTCCAAACTCATAAAGCGTATGAGCACATGCCTCACCGATTGCACAAGCGGTTATTGTTGGCCTAACACCCAGNCTNGTNCTAGCTNGCGGATTATTCTGACAAACCCTCGCCTCATACCAGGTTGCCATTGCATCNCCTATCCCTGCCACGAGAAATCGCTCATCAGCTTGAGNAATAACATCCGTGTCAACGACCACTAACGCCGGGTTCACCGGATAAAACTCTACCGAGTCCGCCACACCCTCTTGNGTGTATATNACNGACAAAGCAGAGCATGGCGCATCATTAGATGCCAAGGTGGGGACAACCACAACCGGCACACTTAACCTATGAGCGATTGCTCTCCCAGCGTCTATCACCTTTCCTCCGCCAGCTGCAATTAAGCAACCGATCTGAAGTGGTCGAAAATGTTCGACATGCATCTCAATCTCCGGTCTCGAGCATTCTCCATTAAATCTGGCACTCAATCCCTCAATACCGGCAGTCTTTAGGCGGTCTAGGACTACGGCACCTTGTGTCGCTAAACCTCGCTCAGACACCAGAAGCCCAGCGGATTTAACGTTGAGCAGCGATAGATAACTCGCTAAACGTTTGATAACCCCAGGTCCTTGGATATAGCGTTGAGGAGAAACCAATACCTTAGGAGGAGGATGTTGAGGATCAGCGAATACATCTGCGGGGAAATACGGTTCCATTGCCTTAACTATGTTTTCTCAGTTGATTTGGCTTTCTTACTCTTGCATAACTGCAACTACCCAAATGCCTGCCTGACCGATATAGTGTCACTTGCTTTTTTAACCATTATAACGGACTCGACAGTTGCCTGACGCTAGCACAACAAGACTACAAGCCATAGAGGAATTATGCGCTCCGGGACAACCGTATGAGTTGAAATTCACCCAAATTATGGGTAAGAACCAACGCATTTTTGTTAACGCACCTAATACACTCAGAGATCTATATTTAGAGACTAGAAGTGACCTCGACTATTTGGTCTTTGAGGGCGAGCGTTTTACCTTCGACCATGTTTATCATCTCGCCAGCGCTTTTGCGACGGCAATGGTTGAGCATTATGGAATCAAACCGGGAGATCGAGTGGCGATCTCGATGCGAAACTATCCAGAATGGGTGATAGCCTTTTTCGCAACGACATCCATTGGAGCCATAGCGGTTTCCCTAAATGCCCAATGGGGAGTGAGTGACCTATCTTTTGGGCTCAAAGACTGCAGCCCCTCGCTGGTTTTAGTCGACCAAGAGCGGTTGGATCTTATTTCCTCCATAGACAAAGTGCCTCAGGATATGAGCATTATCCGAATTCGCTCAAACGCCAATGCCTCAATGAAATCTGATGCCTGGAATGACGTTTTGGCGGCTCATAAGGACACTGAGATGCCTCCATCGGTGATTCAAGCAGACGACGACGCCACAATTATTTACACGTCGGGCACTACAGGATATCCAAAGGGCGTTGTATCAACGCACCGGGGCATTATCCATGCATTACTCTCATGGGAACTTGATGCTGAAATCAGAGCTTATACTGGGACATATGAGCACCCCGCGCCGGGGTATCAAGAATGTTTTCTTCTTACGGTGCCACTTTTTCATGTCTCTGGATCCCATGTAGCCATGCTCGCGTCTCTGAGGCTTCAGCGAAAAATGGTTTGCATGTACAAGTGGGATGTGGAAAAAGCAATGGCCCTGATTGAACAGGAACGCGTGACAGTTCTTACTGCAGCACCCGCAATTACAAACGACGTTATATATGCCGATGACTCGTCCAAATTTGACCTCTCCAGCCTATTGGTTCTTGGGGGTGGGGGTGCTCATAGGCCTCCCGAGCAGGTTCAGGGAATTGCCGGATTTAAGNAAACGATAGCTCCAGGCACAGGATGGGGGATGACCGAGACCAATGCAATAGGAGCTGGTATTTTGGGANAGGATTACGTCCATCGACCATCCAGTTGCGGACAATGCTCCGCCGTGCTTGAAATGCGGGTCATTGATGAGGCCGGGAACAAACTTGTATCGGGGGAGCCGGGTGAATTGCAAGTCAAAGGCACCTCCATGTTTCGTGGCTACTGGGAGCGACCAGAGTCTGACAAGGAGTGCTTTGATGGCGACTGGTTCAGGACTGGCGATAAGGCCATTATCGATNGGGAAGGATTTGTNCACATTGTTGATCGAATCAAAGACCTCATCATTCGCGGTGGGGAAAATATCGCATGCAGCGCTATCGAGGCAGCTCTGAACCAACATNCACTGGTGAAGGAAGCCTGCGCATATGGCCTTCCGGATGAGAGGCTAGGAGAAAAAGTTGGCGCAACCGTTTCGGTGCTAAGCCCCGTCGCAACAGNCGATTTGGAAGAATTTTTAACCGGTAAGTTAGCNCGGTTCGAGATGCCAAGCNACATCATTCAAACACAACAACCGCTGCCCCGCGGAGCCTCAGGCAAGATAGTAAANCGCCTTNTAAAAGCTGATGCGATTAAAAANCTTAACCAAGTCTGAGCTATTGNGCCCAGTTGATTTTTTAGGCNTTAGGGGAGGACCCTAACCTCTGAGAGCCTAACTTCCTCAGCCCACTCTTTCATCCGCATCTCTCGCCGCTCAGTAANTACCGGTTCCTCATCCCGNCCTGAGGGAAGCACCTCGCCCTCGGGGTAGTCCGCGCCTAACGCACTTCTGCTAACCGACACGCTCCAGCTATCAAGCTGCTGACGCATTCGATCCGCCACCTCAGGGTAAAGCTCTATAAGGTTATATTCCTCTCCGGGGTCACCAATAANGTTGTAGAGCTCGAAAGGTCCAGTGACAAGCTCGCCATCGACTAATAAAACATTTTGGAGTAACTTCCAGTCGTTATCTAACCANGCGCGACCGTCATTNGCCCTGAATCCAAGAGGCTTGTCCCTTCGCGGNATTTCGTTTTCGAACACGTCTGCAATNGAGATCCCATCATGCACTCTGTTAATAGAGTTGGGTGCCAGTCGCGCAACATCTATCATCGTAGGAAATATATCTACTGTGCCGGAAGGGAAGTTTGAGACTCGAGGCCTAATGCGNTTNGGCCACTCAACGATGGTGGGCACACGCAACCCTCCCTCATAGAAATCTTTTTTAAAACCCCGAAGGTGGCCACCGCTATCAGGATCCACTCCCCTGTAGCAACCAAAAAGTTCCCTAGCCTCAAGGCTGGTTAGATCATAGTCGATCTCATCACTACAGTTCGANGGNTACTCGANCGAGTCCCGAACCAACTNCCCNTCCTCTCGTTCTANAAACGTAACGCGGGTNTCTACATCTGGCGTCCCTCCATTGTCACTTGTAAACCAAACAAGNGTGTTATCTGCGATCCCCATNTCTCTGAGCCCTTGCCTCAGGTTTCCGATTGAACGATCCATCGCGACAATTTCTCCAAGCATATTTGCAGANGTTCGGTCNACCTTCCCAAGAAATGGTTNAATATCTGCCTCGGAAGCTTCCCATGGCCCATGNGGTGCAGAGTACCAGATCACTACAAAAACAGGCTTCTTGATCGCCACCTGCTCAGATATATACTTTAGCGCCTCCTCCACAAGAACCTCTGAGCCATCGCCNTCAAAGCGCTCAATNACACCATTGCGGCTGAGTTCNTGCTCTCCGCTGTCTAAGTCGAATATATCAAACCCGTTGGTATTGCTAAGCCAGTAGTCGAAACCCAACTTTCCNGGGCCATGCGGGTCATCTGCGGATAGCGGATGCTCTGAAGCNNTANACCTTGTTTTATTNAGATGCCACTNGCCAAAATGAGCCGTGGCGTAACCCGCGTCNTGGAAGGCNCTGGACAACATTTTTTCTTGCTTGTTNATNTATTGACCGACCCGNAACGCTCCAGTTCGGTCATTGGTTCTNCCNGTCAAAACNGTGGCCCTAGTAGGCGTGCAGCTTGGTGCACCGGCATAAAANCGNTCCATGCGGAGCCCGTTCAGGGCCATAGCATCAAGGTTCGGAGTCTTCATGATAGGGTAACCATAATACCCCGTTTGCGCCCAACCCATATCATCAGCCATTAACAAGATAACATTTGGCTTGGCGTTTTTNTGCGTTTGACATCCTGCCGAAAGCAGCATGGCTGAGCATACNAGAACAATCCTGACCGTAGTCCAGATTTTGAGGANACTAATCTTTCGACCTTGGAGGTTAATCATNAAACGGCTCCTTAAAAATCATCACAAAAAAAGTCGCGATAAATCCCGCGGAAAGTAGCGTTTTCTTGAGGCATTTTTATCCAAAAGCATCAAGATTGNTCCCCGCAGATTTCTAGCTCANGCTTGTAGGGAATAGACGCTGACGCGCCTGCGCGCTGGACGCAGATCGATGCTGCCTTGCATGCGGTCTTGAGACACGNNGCAATACTAGCACCGCAAGCNAGCTCCGCAAGAAAGTAACCGATAAAAGTATCGCCTGCTCCCGTCGTATCAATAGCCCGCGCTGGGAAGGCATCCGCACATATTGTCTGATGGGTGTCCTGATACACGGCGCCCTCNGAACCAAGCGTCAATATGACTTTAACATTGGTGTATTTCTCTCCCAAGGTTTCCAGTACTTTTGAGACATTGTCTTCCAAGGTCAGCGCAGTGGCCTCGGTCTGGTTTAGGATCAGGTAATCGACATTATGCAAAGGATACTCAAGCACATCTCGTGACATCGGAGCAGGGTTAAACACGATAGTTAGGCCTTTCTCGGCTGCATGATTAATGATCTTGGGGAGGTCATTGATCTCGTTTTGAAGCAGGACCATATCACCGGGGTCCGCACCATCAAATACGGAGTCAATCATGTCTGGGGCATTGCATTGATTTGCCCCGCCGTGGAGCAAGATGCAATTTTCTCCAGCGGGATCAACCTGAATTATTGCATGGCCACTGGGTTGATCTACCTCAAACACTGACGATACGTCCACCCCGTCATCCATCAAGACATTTCTGAGCATCGCTCCATCCGCGCCTATACTGCCGGCGTGGCTTACGGTTGCACCCGCTCTGGCGAGCGCAATCGACTGATTCAACCCCTTTCCACCGACAAATTTCTGATACGCTTGGCTTGCAATCGTCTCACCCGGCTTAACAAACTGTTCCACGCTGTAAACGTGATCGACATTCAGAGAACCGAAGTTAATAACGCGCATAGGTATCTGATCCTCTTTATACTGAAATTTTGTCAATTACCCGGTTCACTGGCAACCTCTCCTTCTAGGCAGCTCGACCGCAGTGCTCGACGATCTATTTTCTCGGATCCTCCCCGCGGCAGGCTTTTATCCGAAAACCAAACTCGATCCGGTATCTTGAAGGCTGCTAAATGCGAGCTCAAAAACTCCTTAACACCCTCACCCGATATTTTTGCTCCTTCGCGGAGATAAACGCAAGCACCAACGGTCTCGCCCAATCTACTATCGGGTATCGAAAATACCGCAGCCTCTGCGATGTCAGGATGAATGTGGAGGGCTGCATGAACCTCGGAGCAAGAGATGTTCTCTCCCCCGCGAATCACCATATCCTTCTTGCGGTCCACCATGAAAATGATTTCTTCATCGTTGACCCGAACTAAGTCGCCCGTATGTAGCCACCCATCTCGCAGCACTTTCGCAGTTTCTTCCATCTGATTAAGGTAACACCGCATGTTGGTCACACTTTTAATAACGAGCTCCCCAACCTCCCCCCGGGGTACATCTCTTCCCTGCTCATCCACTACTCTCATCTCCTGAAGAGGAGGCTGAAGGCGGCCTGAAGAGTCAGGATACTTGATGTATTCTGGACCCCGNGCACTTATNCCGAGCCCGCCGGTCTCGGTCATCCCCCAACCATTTCCNGGNAGCGCATGAGGAATGCNCTTCGCNANNAGNTCNACNTGGGCTGGNGGTCGCTTGGAGCCACCAGAGTCGANCCGCCTGAGATATTGAAGCGAACTCCCCATGTCGGCTGCCGCCTCTATCAATTCCGCCGTCATAGTGGGAACACCCGAGAAATGAGAAACCTTTTCCTTGTCCACGAGTTCCNCCGCTCGNNGGGCATNCCACTTATGCATTATGACTAACTTCAGCCCTGCCCAGAGGCACATTAAAAANCCNGCAACTGAGCCAGAAATATGAAAAAAAGGAGTAGTTACTATNTTACANCCCTGATAGGCATTGCCATCGCTGTCAATATTAGCCCCCGGNACCTCGTCGCCAGTGACTTCATAAACACGGGCCATAAAAAACCAAGACTGCAGTGCGCAAGTTATTCCGCGGTGGGTTAGCACAACGCCCTTGGGGTGGCCGGAGGATCCAGAGGTATACATGACTGCAAAATCATCATCTGGTTCGATATCCACCGAGGGCGAAAGACTTTCCGGCCCCGCATCCATATGCNCCCAGAACGCAGNAATTTTTTCNGTACGCGGCCCTCTAACCGTGGCAAATTCGACACCAAGTTTGCCTGCGAAAGGCTTCAAAAGCTCCGCTCTTGCGGCATCCACAAACGCCAATTTTGCATCGCAGTCCCCAAACGCATGCTCAAGTTCACGGCTNGTCCACCAGCTATTCAAGAAAACTGTGACCGCCCCAACGGAGGCGAGCGCCATGAAGAGCATTGGATACTCGGGTAGGTTGCGCATTAGTAACGCAACCCGGTCTCCCGNCNTTACTCCATACACCTCGACAAGCACATGAGCAAGTCGATGGGTTCGCCGATAAACATCGGCAAAGGTGTAGCGCTCNTCCTCATAGACAAGGAAATCTGCGTCACCGTATGCGATACAAAGATCAAGGACGTCGCGCAGGTTTTTGGGGCCATTTTTGAATACCTTNAAGGGCGTACCCCTGATAACCTGATCGGTCAGCAGATATTTTTCTTCACTGGTCGAGATTTCTTGAATGGCCGCATTTATTGTTGCTATCGACAAAGGCGCCCTGTCAGNCACGGCCCTGAGTCCACATCTGAGTACTTTGTTCGGCATGTCGCTGCTGGTCGATGCTGCGCCGAGCCTCTAGCTCACTCAATATTTCGGCATGTCGCNGCCTGTCNATGCTATAGAACAACATTATTACAGTGCCCAATAGGTAAATGCCCAAATATACCGGGCCATTCATGATGAGAAGCCCATCGAGTGCCTCCGGGGGCAGCGCTCCAATGTCCGCCTCCTCTGGAAAATTGATATACTCGAGGCCAAAACCAGCGATCAAACCACCAAACCCGTGAGTGGCCTTGTTGGCAAAGCTCCNTATTGAGAAGACAATACCTTCAGACCTANNCCCTGATTTAAGTTCATGTTCNTCNGANATNTCGACCAGTTGTGAGTCAATGATGATCATTGCGACGGGGAAGANCAAATAGGCTAGAAAAATAGGCCCAAAGAATGCTAAGAGAAAGAATGGCGAATCATTAGGCGGGAACAAATCAAACATTTTCAGAAAATGAGGCATTGCCGCCATCACGCCGGTATAAGCCGTTACGACAACAAAGATCGTCTGCTTCTCGAACCTCGCTGACAAAAACGCCAATAACGGTATGGCAAAAAATACCCCGGGCAGCTTTGCTGCAGCGCCCCAGAACATATTCTCAGACGTCATCTCAAATACGTATATCATNGCGTAATTTGCTACCACACCGATAATGCCGAGTCCCACATAAATGGTGAGCATGCTAAGACAAACAGCCAGATAGTTTCGGTTGCGCAACAAGATCGACAACTCACCCATGTACTGCGAGAAGGTGAATCCCTTCCGATCATCCATGTCGTGAAGAAAAGGTATTTGATCCATGGTTCCAAGCGCACAAACGATAATTGAAAATAAGATCGTTACTGAGCCAACGGAGGCTAGGATAAAATACCGCGTCTCATTCAGAAGACCATTCTCAAACTCGGGCGTACTCGGAAAGATCGCATAGTACGTCAGTCCCGTTATCACCATCGAAAGGATCATCTGTGCGACCGCGTTGTATCCAAAAATGGAGGTTCGCTCGTCATAATCATCCGTAAGCTCGGCACCCAGAGCATCATGAGGNATGAGATAGAAGGTCTGCCCCAACCGCAAAAGCATGAGAAAACCCGTCAGCCAGACGAATAAAGCTATCTCGCTAAGCCCNTCTGCAGGCTGATAGAGGAAGTAAAAAGCAATCGCCATGGGTAAGGCAGACGCAAACATGAAGGGGTGCCGCCTGCCCCACTGACTCNTGAAGCGGTCTGANAGCGNNCCTATCANCGGATCGGAAACGGCATCAAAAATACTGACGATCAAAAATGCTGTCCCGCAAAGCGATGGGGCAACACCAAGAACCTGGTTATAGAATAGAATAGTGGTTAAACCACCCGCGGTGACCACCGCCTCCTGCAGCGTCCCCGAGGCGAAAAGCAACTTAGTTCGCNTNGATATTTTTCTTCTGCGATCCGAAGGACTTTTCTGGCTCACNTTACTGTTCGCCGAGAGAGAACCCAAAAGCCAACCCAAAAAACGTCCCCACGGTAAAATTGGCTTTTCGGGGTTTTCAGTCCTGCTTTTAACGTCCTGAGAATCACCTTCCATGAAAAATCGGTTCTCGTTTTTCCATGAACGCCTTGGCTGCATTCTTGTGATCCTCAGTTTGCGCTAGGTGCACATGATGGGTCGCTTCCAAGTCGAGGCAATCGTCTACATCCCCTGACGCAATGGCTCTGGCAAAATTCTCCTTCATGTACTGATAGGCGATCGTAGGACCATTTGCTAGTCGATCGGTGATTTCCCTAGTCTTGGCCAAGAGCTCCTCTGGCTCTACAACCCAATTTGTTAGCCCCATGCCGAGCGCCTCTTCAGCCGAAATTCTCTCTGATAGGAAATAAAGCTCACGGGCTTTAGCAGTCCCGACCAAGTTTGATAGGAAAAGGGTGCCACCATAATCGCCCGAGAATCCAATTCGGGCAAACGCCGTTGTCAAAATTGCTTTGCTGGACATAATTCTTAGGTCACATGCCAATGCCAGTCCTAAACCCGCTCCAGCAGCAGCTCCAGGGAGCACAGCGACAGTAGGTTTTGGCATCTTGTATAGCCTACCTGAGGTGGCTCTCTGNTTAATACGCTGTCGATTAATCGATTGGTCGATTGTCGGTTTTTTACCATCTGCTGAGGGGGCCGCCATTCCCTTAACATCACCGCCGGCGCAGAAACCCTTTCCGGCCCCGGTCAAAACTACACATCGAACCTCATTATTGGATTCAGCCAAAGCGAGTTGCTCCGCCAATGCGTTACACATCTCTCTGGACATCGCGTTNCGAGCCTCGGGACGATTGAGCGTTAAAGTCAGAACGCTATCCTCGAAGGATGCGAGCAAGTGGTCTGTTCCGGTATCAAGAATTTCTGCGGACATATTTCCCTCTTTTTTAGTGGGTGAGTTTTTAGTTAGTATATCGGCTATTTTTCTCGACCTGTGCCAGTTGCTTATGAAATGCACCCATTTTCTGAAGGGTTAATATGGATGCCGCAAACTGACACCGTATCACCATGTCGTTCAAGACCAAGTCTTTCTGCCGCCGAATAAAAAGCATTCTGATCAATGATCTCNAGGTCTATCGCGCTNAGCCCGGGGCCGCGGTCNTCGCTGACGGCCACAAAGCGCACCTCGCTTCGCNCAAATTTGATCCGNGGTATATTAGCGGCATCCTCAACGGAAATGCCNTAGGCTTTGGCCCAACTTTCTGCGACCTTCGTTACATTGTCACATTGAATTTCCGCTGCCCGAATATCGCCGACGTGACGAGCNACCCTTTGNNCCCAGTCANTGCCTGCCCAGTACCANGCCTCTGGAGGCTTCATCTGATCAATGGAAGCGATCGCTCCTGGTACATCACGCGGATGAAGATGAATGGCAGCCGCCCGCCCGGTATCAGCCGAGAATACGGTTCGGATTTCAGTCTCTAAAAGCCGCTGCTTTTCCGCTTCTAGGTCATCAACCTGCACGATCACCATGTAACCGCCATCCCCCTTGCGTTTTTCCAGAAGACGTCCTGCTGTCGTTCCCTCCTGAATGGGAGAGACCACCTCCAAGAACGTATCGCCCAGTGTCATGACCACATTCTGCAAACCAAACTGGTCAATTTTTGGATCTATATGCCCGTCGTCGAGGCCTAAGAGATCAAACAACGTGTCTCGGATAGGCGGAAAGTTCTCCGCAACCAGTGCTATTTGGCGTAATCTCATGACATATTTCCCTCTGTACAAACCAATCGTTATTGGGCATTGTTCTATCAAATTGATTCTTATGTCAATAAGTCATCCGTTTCAAAGATGCCACATAACTTTAGGAACTAGAATATGAACGGAGCAGAGGCGCTTATCCAGACGCTGACAGACAGCGGAGTAAAGGTATGCTTCGCTAACCCAGGAACATCTGAGATGCAATTAGTCGCCGCAATCGACAAGCAAAAGGGGATGCGAGCCATACTAGGTCTTTTTGAGGGNGTGGTTACAGGCGCTGCAGACGGCTACGGACGAATGACTGACAAACCGTCTGCAACCCTATTACACCTTGGCCCAGGCTTGGCCAATGGATTAGCAAATCTTCATAATGCGAAGCGAGCACGGACCCCCATGATAAATATCGTTGGAGATCATGCCGTCGAGCACCTTAAACACGATGCGCCGCTGACCTCAGATATCGTTGGGCTTGCCCAACCCATGTCAAACTGGGTTCGCACATCTCAATCGCCGTCTGATCTGGCCAAGGCCGGGTCAGAAGCAGCAGCAATATCTCAAACCTATCCCGGCAAAATTACAACGATCATCGCGCCGGGGGACCACGCTTGGACTGATGGCGCTGAAACAGCCATTATTAAAAATATTCCGGACACCCCAAAAGCAAACCAAAACACGATTACCGAAGCTGCTGAAATTCTTAGTTTAGCAGGGCCCTCTGCCATTTTTCTTGGCGGAAGAGCTCTTCGCGAAGGAGCTCTTTTTCAGGCAGGGAGGGTTGCTGCCAAGACGGGGGCGCGAATCATTTGTGAGACACTCCCTGCACGCTTGCAGAGAGGGATCGGTCGTGTAGCCGTGGAGAGACTGCCCTATTTTGCTGAAATGGCGGTGGAGCATCTCGAGGGCCTTAAAAAGATAATTTGTGTTGGAGTGAAGCCCCCCGTTTCATTCTTTGCATACCCCGACAAGCCTAGTTGGCTATCTCCTGAGGACGCAACACTAATTGAACTGGCAGATCTTCATACCGATGCAGAGGATGCGCTGGTTCGCCTTGCAGAAGCCATTTGCGCCCCCAAAAAACCCGCAAATGTTCAAGAGGCAACCCAAGTTTCGTTCGAACATGGTAAGTTAACACGAGAGTCTTTGGGCATCATCATCTCTCAACTTCTTCCTGAGAACGCAATCGTTTCAGATGAATCTGGCACAAGCGGTGGAGCTCTATTCAGGCACACAGCTAGCTCTCCTCAGCACGACTGGTTGATCCAAACGGGCGGCGCCATAGGTCAAGGTCTCCCTGTGGCAGTGGGGGCCGCCGTTGCATGCCCGACTCGGAAAGTTTTGGCCCTTCAGGCTGACGGCTCAGGAATGTACACCCTTCAGGCGCTTTGGACGATGGCCAGAGAAAACTTAGACGTGACCACTGTAATCATGAAAAACAACAGCTACGGTATTCTAAATATTGAGCTGGGTCGCGTAGGAGTAACAAACCCGGGGCCTAAAGCGCTATCACTGCTTGACTTGACTAATCCAGAGTTAGATTGGGTGGCTATGTCTGAGGGCATGGGCGTTCCTGCACAACGTGCCGAAACTGCAGAACAATTCCATGAAGCGTTAGCTCGGGGTATCGATCATTCCGGGCCTCGGCTAATCGAGGCCGTCCTTCGATAAAAAGGATAGTCAGCCTCGCCAGAAAAATGAGCCAATGATTTGAGCTTAGTCCGAGACGACTTCAGTAAGTTTGTAATTACATATTGTCTGATAAAAATCATCCACGATCATTTTCTGGTTAAAGCTCTCGCGAATCACAACCTTTCGGGAATTTCCGGGCCGTTCCCGCCAAATCCCGTTTTCCAGGGCCGGTGCCGGAATAGTGCGAGCTTCGGCCCAATCGGGGTTTTTCAGAATTGCAGTCGCAGCCATATCATATAAAGCACGAGAGGGCGGATCGTAATAAAGATCAACGTTACTAAGCAGGTTAACCGAGTAGTCGCCAAAGTTGGTGAAGGTGCCTCCATGTCGGCCCACAATGGGTAATCTAGAAGTCGGACCTTTGCCAGACAGCTTTTTAACCACATCTGAAAGCGTCACACGCACCGCAGAGGTCCCAGAATCCGCTCCATACCGGACCACCGCGATCTCGAACTCAACTTCAGAATCCAGAACAAAATTCAGCGACTCAACATCCGCCTCCAGATTGTATTCTCCGGGCTTGGGGTAATTTGAACCTAGCCAAACCAGCTTAACTTTATCGGCTATGTCAGGCCGCTTTTTGAGGGCTAACGCCACATTGGTTAGCTTTCCGATGGCCAAGAAAACCAGTTTGCGACTTGAATATGCCTCCGCCCTTCGGATCATTANGTTCACCGCGTCCGANCCGTCAAATCGGGTTTTATCTATGTGGGNAGCGATCTCCTCAAATGAACCAGATGCGCCTCTGGTAANAGGCAAATCNGGGTGCATGTTACATAAACTNACCACGCGCTCGGCTTCAAGCGCTTGGGCCTCGATGTCGCCGCCGTTATTTGTTCGGTTGACGGTCAAACCCTCTACGACAAAGCTATCTCCGCTGAGTAACAGGTATGCNATAGCATGTTGATCGTCGATCTCATTATTGGCATCCGTGTCCAATAAGATCCTCACTTTCTTTTGCGAAAGATCAACCATCTTCCTTACCACAAATCATATTTCCTTACCTCGTTGCGACCAACAACCATGTGGTGTACCTCGTCAGGCCCATCAGCAAAACGAAGGTGCCTTTGGTGCGCATACATTGATGCTAGCGGCGTCCATTGAGACATGCCCGTTGCACCATGCATCTGGATCGCATCATCTATAATCTTGCAAACTTTCTCAGGGACCATTGCCTTGACGGCACTCACATAAATGCGTGCTTCCTTGTTACCGAGAACATCCATAGCCTTTGCTGCCTGCAACACCATCAACCTACAGGCATCGATTTCTATTCGAGCTCNGGAGATAAGCTCCAAATTTTTGCCCAGCTTCACAATGGGCTTGCCAAATGCGACGCGNGTNCTTGCTCGTTTTACCATCAACTCCAGCGCAACCTCTGCCTGACCAATGGCTCGCATGCAGTGGTGTATTCGGCCTGGACCAAGCCGGAGTTGTGAGATTTCAAAACCTCTTCCTTCCCCAAGCAGGATGTTGTCTTTGGGAACACGAACATCATTGAGACGGATATGCATGTGACCGTGGGGAGCGTGGGGGTCGCCAAACACGTGCATGGGGCCCACAATTTCCACTCCCGGCGCGTCGATCGGAACCAATATTTGAGACTGCTGCCGGTATGTCTCCGCATCAGGACTGGTCTTGACCATCGTAATCATTACCTTGCAACGAGGATCCCCTGCACCTGATATATAATATTTTTCACCATTGATAACCCACTCATCTCCCTCGAGGACGGCNCTGGTGCTGATGTTGGTCGCATCCGATGAGGCCATCGAGGGCTCAGTCATGGCGTAGGCTGAGCGTATCTCCCCGGCCAGCAGCGGCTTGAGCCATTTCTCTTTTTGCGCTGNAGTCCCAACTCGCTCCAGNACCTCCATGTTGCCGGTATCCGGCGCACTGCAGTTGAGCGTTTGCGACGACAAAGGACTTCGACCTAACTCAACCGCTAGGTAAGCATAGTCGAGATTCTTTAGCCCCTCTCCTGTCTCAGCGTTCGGCAGAAAAAAATTCCAAAGTCCGGACTCCCTTGCCNNTTTCTTTGCGCCTTCAAGCAACTCGATNTGGCGCGGGTGGTGACTCCAAATATCTTTCTTTTCCTTATTGAGAGCATAAAACTCTTCGGCAATGGGATCGACATTTTCAGCAATATGTCGCTTAACCGCTTCGAGAAGCGGCTTCGCATTATCCGACATGGTTAAACTAAACAACTCTGGGTTAAACGTATTCATCGAGTGTCTCCTGAATTCTGATAAATCATGTGCCATAATCGCTCGTCCTCGATT
>NZXB01000104.1 GCA_002701765.1 Porticoccaceae bacterium | reverse complement strand
TCTCTATTTGTAATTGAACTATTTTTCTATCTAGTTCATCGAGATCTTCAGGTTTTGAATCTAATTCTATTCTTTTTCTACTTGCTGCCTCATCCATTAAATCTATAGCCTTATCAGGAAGAAATCTTTCATTAATATATCTTGATGAAAATTCTGTTGCAGCAATTAATGCTTTATCTGTTATATTAATTCCATGATGAACTTCATACTTTTCTTTTAAACCTCTTAAAATTGAAATCGTGTTCTCTTCATTAGGCTCTTCAATATAAACGGGCTGAAACCTCCTAGCTAAAGCTGTATCTTTTTCTATATAAAGTCTGTACTCATTTAAAGTCGTTGCTCCTATACAGTGTAAATCTCCCCTTGCAAGTGCTGGCTTTAGCATATTTGAAGCATCAATTGAGCCTTCACTTGCCCCTGCTCCAATTAAGTTATGAAGTTCATCAATAAACAAAATAATTTCAGAAGATTTTTGAGAAACCTCATTTAATAAAGATTTAAGCCTTTCTTCAAAATCACCTCTAAATTTTGAACCTGCGATTAAGCTAGCTAGATCTAAGGAATATATCCTTTTTGACTTAATTGTTTCTGGTACATCTTCGTTTACAATTCTTAAAGCTAACCCTTCTACAATAGCAGTTTTTCCTACTCCTGGTTCACCTATCAAAACTGGGTTATTCTTAGTTCTTCTTGATAAAACCTGAATAGTCCTTCTTATTTCTTCATCTCTACCAATAACTGGATCAAGCTTTCCATTTGAAGCACTCTTTGTTATATCAATTGCATATTTATTTAAAGCATCAAAACTCGACTCTGCACTAGAATTCATAGCTTTTTTTCCTTTTCTAAGTTTAATTATTTGAACATCAATATACTTCTTAGTTATTCCGTTAGAAGTCAAAATATTTGAAATTTCAAATTCTCCTACAACAAGCCCTGCAAGTAAAAACTCTTCTGTTAAAAACATATCTCCGTTTTCTTTAGAGAGTTTAAGTGAAGTTTGAAATAATTTTTGACAGTCTGAGTCAAATATTAATTGTTTAATTTCACTAGTTATTATAGGTATTTTACTAAAGTTTTCATTTATTTTAGATAAAATTGTTTGCAAATTTATATTTTCGTCTTTTAAAATTTGCTTTATATTATCACTAGATTTTTCCAACAACTCTTTTGCCAAGTGTATGGGCGAAACATAAATGTGCTTAGAATTTTGGGCTAAGTTCTTTGCATTTATGGTGATCTCGTTTACTCTATTAGAGAAGTGTTCTGACATATCTAAATAACCGATATATATATGGTATTTATTTAGAAACTTTCAATAAAATGATACTGATAAAATCTTTATTATTTATTAACTTCACTTAAATTAACAGCTTTATTTTCAGTGAATTTTTTTGGAAGTTTTTCTTCTATTTCTAATTCACTACTTTCTTCCGATTTAGCAAGTAAACTTCTATCTTTTCGTGATAATTTATTTTTTTCAACTGAGTTAATTGTATCTTTTTGAATATTATTATTTTCATTAGTATTATCTATCTTATTTTCGTTATTATCTGACTTATTTTCATTATTATCTGTCATTTTAAGTAACATTGCAGCTTCAATCTCTTTATTTAACCTATAGTAATGATCGGCATATTGAAAATAACACTCCGACAATATTTTGTCATCGTTTGCAACTGCGTCATTAGCTAATGAAGAGTACTTTTCATTAAGTTGATAAGCATTTCCTCTAACTTGTGACTTAGGCCCACTACTTTCTAAAACAGTGTTTTTATTAATGTTACTGTAATTTTTTCGGTTATGCCCTCTATGTCGACGGCGACCGTTAGTTCTTTTCATATCAACCTGATTTTAAATAATACTGAAATGTTTATAATAATAATTTAATCATTTCTGGTAATTAATAAGAAATTTATATATGTTTTTTTTAAAATTTCAAATAAAAAAATCATTTTATTATTAAAACCCTATTATTACCTGAATAATCCTGAACTATTTTTTTAACATTTAACCCTTGTTTTAAAATAATGTTTTTTACTTTTAAGAGTATTTCATCACTTATTTCGATAGCAATTATACCTTCATTTGATATCAAGTGGCTTACCTTATTTAAAATTGCTCTATAACTATCACAGCCATCTTTTCCACCATCTAATGCCAAAACTGGATCAAAATACTTTACTTCTTCTTGAAGATTATTAATTTGTTTTTTTTTTATGTAAGGGGGATTACAAATAATAATATCAAACTTTGTTTTAAAATTTGAATTTTGTAAAATATCTTTTGTCCAATTTTTATTAAACCAATTTACGTTTAAAAAATTAGATCTATGATTACAAAATAATTCTTTTGAATTTTTTTTAGCTTGAGCCAATGCTTTTTTACATTGATCGACTCCTATCAACATTGCATTTGGAAATTCTCCTAACAAAGACAAACCTAAGCAACCAGATCCACAGCCGAGATCTAAAATTTTAAAATTCTTCTCCTTGTTATGATAATAAAGTAAAACTTCTTCTATTAATATTTCACTGTCTGGCCTAGGGTCTAAAGTCCAATCATTAATATTAAAAACATCTTTCCAGAAATATTTTTTTCCAATTATTCTTGATACTGGCTTACCATTAGCCCTAAGATTCAGTAATTTTTTAAACTTTATTAATTTTTTTTCTGAAACATTAACGTCATCATGTAAATATATCTTATTTTTGAGGTCCAGAACAAATCCTAAAATCATTTTTGAGTCAAGTTCAGGTGTTTCTTTACTATAACTTTTAAGGAACTTAATAGATTGTTTTAATAATTCATTAGATTTCATAATTTATTTTACTTTATCTAATCTTTTAAATCTCTCATCTAAGATTAAATTATCTATTATTTCTTCAAGAGCTTCACCTTCTAGAATCTTATCAATTTTATGCGATGTATAATTAATTCTATGATCAGTAACTCTTCCTTGAGGAAAGTTATATGTTCTAATTCTTTCAGATCTATCTCCCGTACCAACCTGACTTTTTCTATCAGTTGCCCTTTCATTTTCACGAATAGACCTCTCAAGATCATATAAACGAGCCATAAGAATTTTCATGGCTTTTGCTCTATTTTTATGTTGTGACTTTTCATCTTGTTGACTAACCACAATACCTGATGGCAAATGTGTTATTCTGACGGCAGAGTCAGTTGTGTTAACAGATTGACCTCCGGGTCCACTTGCTCTAAATACGTCAACTCTTAAATCTTTCTCGTTTAAATTTATTTCTAGATCTTTGGCTTCTGGGAGAACTGCAACAGTCGCTGCTGAAGTATGAATTCTTCCATTCGTTTCTGTTGAAGGCACTCTTTGCACTCTATGAACCCCAGACTCAAATTTTAATCTTCCAAATACATCTTTTCCTACAATATTTGCATGGGCTTCTTTATATCCTCCTACTCCTGTCTCTGAAATATTCATTATTTCAAATTTCCATTTTTGATTAGTAGAAAATTTTTGGTACATGTTGAAAAGATTTAAAGCAAATAAACCCGCCTCGTCACCTCCAGTCCCAGCTCTTATTTCAATAATTACATTTCTTTCATCATCTTTATCTTTTGGTATTAACGATAATTCTAAGCCATGCTCTAATTTCTCAACTTCATTATTTAAAATCTTTAACTCATTTTTTGCCATTTCTTTGATTTCATTCTCTGAGTTTTTATCTTTTAATAATTCTTCTAAATCTAGTATTTCATTTTTTCTATTATCTAATTTTTCAGCTAAATCTGTTACAATTTTAATTTCTGATAACTCTTTAGATAGTTCAGCAAGTTCATTAGATTTAAGTCCTTTTGAGTTTGATAATAATTTTTCAATATCAAGTTTTCTTTTAAAAAATCTATCTATATTTTCATGCAAATTTATCATAATTTAAAATTTATTTCATGATCTCTCTAAAAACATTTTTGAATTTTAAAGAAGATTGTAAGCCGTTGTGAAGATTTTTTAATTGAACAATATCATTTTCTAGCTCGTTTTCTCCAATTATAATAGCAAACTTTGAAGATGTTTTATTAGCTCTTTTCAATTTTTTATTTAAGTTACCAGAGTAAATCATTTCAGTCTTAATTCCTTTATCAATTAACATTTGATGATAATTCAAAATTTTTGAATTTAATTCATTCGACTGTGCAATTAAAGTTACTTCTGGCGATGAATCGTACTCACTATTTATCATTAAAGCCAACCTTTCTAGACCTGCAGCCCATCCAACACCTGGTAATCTGAAATCACTAATCATTTTTGAAAGACCATCATACCTTCCTCCTGCTAGGATAGTATCTTGAGCGCCAAGTAAATCAGTTTTAAATTCAAAAGTTGTATGAGAATAATAGTCTAAACCTCTAACTAATTTTTCATCTATTTCAAAAGGTATTCCAAGCTTTTTTAGACACTCACATACATTTTCAAAATATAATTTTGAATCTTCATTAAGATAATCAAGATACTTTGGTGCATTTTTTAATAATATTTGGTCATTTTTATTTTTTGAGTCTAAAATTCTTAACGGATTCTTCTTTAACCTTATTTTGCTGTCAGAGGATAAATCACTTTCATATTTTTCTAAATATAAAACTAATTCAGATCTAAATTTTTTTCGGCTTTTCTCGTCACCTAAAGAGTTAACGTATAAAGTTACGTTTTTCATCAAATTTAAATTTTTCAAAAAATTATAAGCAATATTTATAACCTCTACATCTCCATAAAAATTATCTACCCCTATTAATTCTGCGCCTAGTTGATTAAATTGTCTTAGTCTACCTTTTTGAGGTCTTTCATAACGAAACATCGATCCTGAATAGAAAAACCTTTGTGGTAAATTTTGAGTAAAACCAGCATTTATAACTGCCCTCACTACACTTGTTGTACCTTCAGGTCTCAACATAAGTAAATTATCACTTCTATCTTTGAAAATATAATTTTCTTTTGTAACTATATCACTTGTCTCACCAAGTGGTTTGACAAATAGGTCTGCATATTCAAAGACAGGAATATCTATTTCTTCATAACAAAATAATTTGCAAGTCTTAGAGCCAACTTCTATAATCTTAAGGTGTTTATCCATATCTTCTGGTAATAAATCATTTACACCTCTAACTGTTCTTATTTCTTTCATCAAGTCCTCTAAATTTAATCACATTTCTAAAATTTTCTTTTCTACTTGTTGAACTATATGTTCAACTATATTTTTATTTTTAATTATGTGATCAGTTATTCCAGAGATATAAATTTGATGAGTTCCCTTACCTCCACCCGTGACGCCTATATCAGTCTCTTTTGCTTCTCCGGGACCATTTACAACACATCCAATGATTGATACTGTAATAGGTGTAGTTATATGTTGCAATCGTTCTTCAACCTCTCTTACTGTATTAATAACATCAAATTGTTGTCTAGCACATGAAGGACAAGAAATAACGGTTACTCCCCTTCTTCTTAATCCTAATGACTTTAACATTTCGTAACCGACTTTAACTTCTTCAGAAGGATGCGCAGACAATGAGACCCTAATGGTATCTCCTATTCCAGACCATAACAAATTACCAAGACCAATTGATGACTTAACTGTTCCCGCTCTAAGGCTTCCTGCTTCTGTAATACCTATGTGCAGAGGACAATTATCTATGTCTGCTAATTGAGTATAAGCTGCAACTGCTAGAAAAACGTCTGAAGCTTTTACACTAATTTTATAATCATGGAAGTCATGCTCTTTTAATATCCGAATATGGTCTAATGCCGATTCTACAAGAGCTTCAGGTGTTGGTTCACCGTATTTTTCTAAAATATTTTTTTCTAGAGAGCCGGCGTTCACACCTATTCTTATTGAAGTTTCATTTTGTTTAGCAGCACTAATAACTTCTTTGACTTTTTTTATATTACCTATATTACCGGGATTAATTCTTAAACAAGCAGCACCAGCATCAGCTGCTTCAATTGCTCTCAAATAATGAAAATGTATGTCGGCCACAATAGGTATTGGGGATAATTTAACAATTTCCTTTAGAGCTTGAGTAGATTCTTTATCTGGGCATGACACCCTGATAATGTCTGCTCCAGCTTCTGCAGATAAATTAATTTGTTCTAATGTTGCATTAATATCTGTAGTAAGAGTATTAGTCATTGTCTGAACACTAATTGGAGCATCACCACCAACAAAAACATTACCAACCTTAATCATTCTAGATTTTCTTCGTTCTATATGCCTGTATGGCCTTATATTCATTGATATGTCCTATAGATTTTTTTTAGTAAATTTATTCTTAATAAATCTACTCAACAGCTAATGGCACTTTTGAAAATGCCTTTATGTTTAATGGTCGAGCTGTAATAATTTCACCTATAGCTCCTAGCTTTGGGACAATCACATCACCTTGAGATAAAGATAATGCCCCAGCATTGCCCGTATTAAAAGTTAAGCCATTGATATTTGGAACGACATATGTTTCGCCAGGTCTCATAAGTCTTGTCATTAAGATATTACCATTTAAATCTTCAATTTCTACCCAACTATTGCCAATAGCTTTAAGTACCATTTCATTACTGGGATCTCTCTCATTTGCTTTTGCTGACATTTCATTAGTTTGGGTTTCAATATCTTTTGTATTAACTGCATTAGAAGAGCTAGAAATTTTTTCATTATTTGGATAAGAATTAATAGGGTTTGTAATAAGATTTTCTTTAACTACAGTAATATTCGCTTTTTCTTTCAGCATACTCTGTTTAATATCATCACCTTCATTTTCTATCTTCGAAATAATAGAATTTTTAGGGTCAAAATTTTCTTCTATAATTACATAACTACTTTTATCTGTTTCGGTTATTTTTTCAATTTGTTTATCTAAAACATTGTTAGATGACATGTTAATTGCATTATTTCTGTCAGTATAATACCAACCCGAATAAACAACGAGCGCAATAAAAAAAGATGCAACAGCACCTATTGGTAAAATCTTGTTATTATTAATTTCTGGTGATAGAAATTTATATTCTTCCTTAAAGTTGTCTACTTCTAAACTTTCTTTGAATTCTTGAACTAAAAGGTCGCTATCCAATTTCAACAATCGTGCATAAGATCTTACAAATCCTATTTTGTAGGCTGTGCCCGGTAAATCAATCTGATCACCATTTTCAAAGTCTTTGATAATCTTAACTCTTACTTTTAGTAAGGCACTAGCCTGTTCTTGTGTAAGACNNTTANTTACNCTTGCATCAAGACACAATTTACCTATNGTNGTAAGTTCAACATTATCAAANGCTTCANTAATNACNTCNGAAATAGNNGANTCTTCATCTAATAAAGATTTNGNTTTATCTTTTTNAATNAAANCNGNCATNNAATCTCCTAAAGATANTNNATTTTATAATGAGATACNTTTTAAATCAACANTTGTTTTAACGGCTNAAATCTANAAAAATTTACNTAATANANATNANATATCTAAACCAAANGCAGAATGTANNGATCTCATTGCNAGTTCATAATAATCTGNNGAAATAAGNACNGAAATCTTAATTTCACTTGTAGAAATAACATGAATATTAATTTGATTTCGAGCNAATGTTTCAAACATCGTCTTAGCTATCCCAGATTGCGTTCGCATTGCATTTCCTACGACAGAAATTTTCACAACATTNGTATNACTCGTAAACTTATTAAAACATATTTTTTTTTGGAGTTCTTTTATTGCTTTTTCAGCAATTATCAAATCAGTTTCGGGTATNGTAAATGTAATGTCAGTTACTTCATGNTTAATAGACGAAGACTGGACAATCATGTCTACATTAATTGAGTGTTGTGCTAATGTTCCNAAAATATCCGCGGCCTGACCAGGTTGATCNGGAACTCCATGTAATGTTATTTTAGCCTCATTTAAACTATGGGCAATTCCACTTATTTCAGATTTTTCCATATTCTTTTCCTCTTTAANAATAGANGTNCCTGGTAAATCTTCAAAACTACTNAGAACTCTTAAATTTACACCATATTTCATAGCTAATGCNACAGACCTNGNTTGAAGAACCTTAGCCCCCTGAGAAGCTAATTCTAACATTTCTTCATATGTAATTATATCAAGTTTCTTTGCGCTTTTGACAATTCTAGGGTCAGTTGTATACACACCATCAACATCTGTATAAATATCACAACGAACTGCTNAAAAAGAAGCTGCCATTGCAACTGCTGTTGTGTCTGAACCACCTCTTCCTAAAGTAGTAATCCTATTTTCACTTGANACTCCTTGAAAACCAGAAACTATTGCAACNTGATTAACTTCTAGATCTTTTGAAATGTTATCTGTTTTAATTTTTTCAATNANTGATTTCCCATATGTTTTATCAGTGANTATTGGTATTTGCCANCCTAACCAAGAACGAGCTTTTATAGATATTTTTTCTAGNGCGATGGCTAATAGAGCTGACGTNATTTGTTCTCCCGTTGATATAACAGTATCATATTCTGAATAGGGTGGNATATCTGAAGTGTTTTTNACTAAATNTATTAAATTATTTGTAACTCCAGACATAGCTGAAACTACAACTATAACCTTATTACCTTTTTCTACTTCTAATTTAATTTTTAGTGCAATGTTTTTTATTTGTGGAATATCTGCAACTGAAGTTCCTCCAAATTTCAATACCACAATATTCAAATTTCTGTTATCCTTNTAAAANNTAANATATNATTTAAAANATTCATGAAAACCATATAATGACTAATACAGTAGACGTAAAAGAAATAGAACAATTTTCTTTATTAAGCAACAAGTGGTGGGATAAATCTGGCCCTTTTTCNGCACTACATAANTTATCAAATGCAAGAATNGAATTTATTAAAAANAATGCTAGTAGAATTATTAGTCATAANAANTNAGAAGCTAAATTTTTAGAAGGCATTGANTGTATAGATATTGGTTGTGGTGGTGGCATATTATCTGAACGTTTAAGTAGATTGGGTGCAAGAGTAACTGGGATTGATGCTTCAGAAAGTTCTATTAATGTAGCTAAAGAGCATTCATTTAAAAGTCGTTTAGAAATTGATTACAAATGTTTAACTACAAGTGAACTCCTNAGAAGTAAGAAAGACAAATTTTTAAATAAATTTGACATTGTCATNGCATCAGAGGTTATTGAACATGTAAATGAAAGAAAAATTTTCCTATCAGATGTTTCCAAATTGAGCCGATCTGGNGGTTTGATNGTCTTNACCACAATAAATAAATCTTTTTTAGGTATATTATTAGNAAAGTTTTTTGCTGAAAACATTTTAAANGTTGTTCCAAAGAANACTCATGATCCAAATAAATTTATTTCACCACAAAAACTTTCATCNGAAGCCGAAGAGCATAATATCATCTTAGATAATTTTGTAGGTTTTGTACCTACTTTAAAAATTAACAATATCTTAAAAAAGGAATTTGGAGATTTTAGATTATCATCTAATATAGATGTAAACTATGGTGCTGCTGGTATAAGATTATAACTTAGTGATCATCTGGGATCCAAGGAATATTAATTACGTCAATTCCTTCATCTCGTAATTCTTGGATTTCTTTTTTTGTACCATGACCATGAATTGGTCTTTCTTTAATTTGCCCTTCTTTCATGGATCTAGCCTCAGAAACAAACTTATCTCCAACAAAAGTAGAGTTCTTTTGTATTTCTTTTTTTATAGTCCTTAAGATAGTTGTAACATTTTTTAAATTTTCATTTCCCAAAACGCTCTTTTCAGAGTTCGTGACTAACGTATCATTTGCAATTTTAGTATTTTTAGTGGTTTGAGATTTAGCCTTTCTTACATTCGGTGTCGCCAATAATTTAATGATATTATGACTGCCACATATTGGACAATTTATTAGACCTAATGACATTTGCTTTTCAAATGCCTCAATATTTTGAAACCAACCGTCAAATTCATTTTGTTCAGTACAATATGTAGATTTACACTTTAATTTATATTTAATCATTATGCTTAAAGTTTTCCACAACAATGTTTGTATTTTTTTCCTGAATCACATAATGGACATATTGAATTTCTTGGTATTTTTTTGCTACTTGGGAGTGTTTGAGGTTCATTATTATGTTCTTTTGACTGAATATTTTCTTGTTCAATTTCTATATACGACAATACAGACGTAATAGTTTTTCTTAATTTATCAAGCATATTTTCAAATAACTCAAAAGCTTCTTTTTTATATTCATTTAAGGGATCCTTTTGAGCATAAGCTCTCAAACCTATAGATTGCCTCATTTGGTCTAACATCAATAAATGTTCTTTCCAGCCCTGATCTAAAACTTGTAATAATAGAGTTTTTTCTGCCTGCCTAAAAACGTCAATTCCAAATTTTACAGCACGCTCTGCCATGAAATTATTAGATAATTCAATTAGACGTGATATGATCTCTTTTTCGATAATACCGTCTTCTCTAGTCCATTTAATAATTGGAACTGTTAGACCTAAATAATTTTTAACGTCGGTGGCTAATGTTTCTGAATCCCATTGATCATGATAACTTTGCTCAGGAATTGATTTAAAAACTATTGTTTCTATAACTTCATGACGCATATCAGTAATCATTTCGCTAATATCATCTGATCTCATTATATCTTTTCTTTGATCAAATATTACTTTCCTTTGATCATTCATAACATCATCAAATTTTAGAAGTTGTTTTCGAATTTCAAAGTTGTGAGCCTCAACTTTACCTTGGGCTTTTTCGACAGCTTTGTTGATCCATGGATGAACAATGGCTTCTCCCT
>NZXB01000039.1 GCA_002701765.1 Porticoccaceae bacterium | reverse complement strand
TAAAAACATTTTCTCATCAGTGCCACCCGCACTAACAAAATAATCACAAATCGGAATCAATGTGTCTACACCAAGACCAGCCTCTTCCCTTAACTCGTCTCTAGCTACATCGCTTGGATCAACACCCTTGCCTACCATTCCCGCGATCACCTCGTACTGCCAAGGCCCAGAATCACAGCGTATTGCTCCGATTCGGAACTGTTCGACTACCCCCACCAAGTCGTGTTTTGGATCAAAAACCAGGACACCAACGGCGTCTCCTCGTTGAAAGAGTTCACGGTTTATCAGTTCACTCCAACCCCCATTGAATAATCGATGTCGCAATCTGAATCTGGATACGCCGAAAAAACCTTTGTACGCAATTTCCGTCGACTCAATTTCAAAGTCTTTGTTTCCAAATAAATGTTCACACAATTAAAGTTACCTCTCAATGCCCCGTTGATGGCCTGAAAACTATGTCATGGCATTAACATTGTCCGTTCAAAACAATAAAACAGTATAATAGAATCATATTCGAATTGTTTTACGATGTTTCTCAAAGATGTCGTGATTGTCAGTTAATATTATGAAAAAAATCATTTAATGACTAAAGGAACCTAGAACTGCATGAATGCTTTAACAAACCTCTCGAGAAAAACGGTTGCCTCCCTGTCTTTACTAGCTTTGTTTTTTAGTTGTGCGAGTTTAGCTGAAAACCTGCAAGACATATATGAAATAGCAGTAGCCCAAGATCCGGTAATAGCGTCCGCGAGGGCAACATATCGAGCCAATGCGGAGGCTAGGACGCAGGGAAAAGCCGCGTTACTACCTCAGCTGTCGGCAACAGGGAGTTATAGCGACAGCACNTNTNANGTTAGTGATTTGCAATCATTTTTTGTNCAAGATAACCGNACCGAAACAGANCTAAAACGATATTCGTTAAGTCTTNCNCAGTCNCTNTTTGANCTNCCTGCNTGGTNCNGGTTTCAGCAAGGCAAGGACCTAAGTGATAGTGCAAAAGCGCAGTTTGCAGCAGANCAGCAAGATCTAATCATTCGAGTCAGTGAAGCCTACTTCAATGTGCTNCGTGCCTTTGATAATCANATCACTCGCCAAGCGGAAGAGCGNGCTATCAGAAGACAATTGGATCAAACACGGGAACGATACCAAGTGGGTCTTGTTCCAATAACAGAAGTCCATGAAGCTCAAGCTGCCTTCGATGAAGCGGCTGTAGATGCGCTGGAGTCGCAAGGCTCCCTCAGAATTTCTTTTGAAGATTTGAAGGTTCTGACCGGAGGTAATCATGGAGTATTAGCAGGTCTTGATGAGAAGTTTTCAGCAGATCCACCAGCACCGTCAAACAGCGATGCTTGGGTCAGTTTTTCCCTACAAAATAATTTTCAACTCAAGGTTGCAGCCCTAGCCAAGAAAGCTGCTGCCAACAATGCCAGAGCAAACAAATATAAACATCTTCCCAGGGTGAACCTAGTATTGGGTTATGATAAGGATGAGAGTAATGGCACCCAAACGGGAGTAAGCGGTGTAAAAATTCCAGGCTTCAACGAAAATACACTTGATGCCACATCAAGGTCCATCAATCGAGAAACCGATAGTTCGGCAATACAGATTAATGTTAGCATGCCGATCTATTCCGGTGGGCTTATCCACTCTCAGCGTCGTCAGTCGGCATTCCAATCTACCTCAGCAGATCAAAATTATATATCTATTAAACGCAATACGGTTCAGTCTACCAGATCACTTCATCACCAAGTTACTACTAACTCTGCGCGCGTTCAAGCGCGCAGTCAGTCCATTGTTTCAGCTGCCAGTGCCCTAGAAGCTACCGAGGCTGGCTACGAGGTCGGCACACGCAATATCGTCGATGTCCTGCTCGCTCAGAGAACTCTCTTTCGAGCACAACGGAACTACTCAAATGCCCGTTATGACTTCATAATTTCGATGATGCTGCTGAAACAGGTGGCGGGACAGCTTTCGCCGGAGGATATCTACCAACTAAACGCGTGGTTAAAACCAGAAATTATTGTAAAGCTTCTTGGGACATCAGAGCGCGGCTAGATTGAGAGCGAATTTTCTACCATGCCCATAAGCTTGGTTACCGCTCCCCGATTATTCTCAATGACATGGGCGGCGGCGTGACCCATTTTTTTGTTAGTTTCTTCGTCTTCGCATAACTGCATTACTTGTTTTGAGAGCTCATCAGCGGTTTCACAAAATTCAAGTGCCCCAGCTTCGTGCAGCAATTTGGCCACCTCGGTAAAATTATGGACAAATGGTCCACTTATAATGGGCTTCTTCCAAGCAGCCGGCTCAATCATATTATGCCCTCCGACAGGGACTAAGCTTCCTCCCACGAAAGCGATATCGCTTGCTCCATAGTATATCAATAATTCACCCATGCTATCACCGATAAGGATGTCGGCATCGTATGCTTGCTTGGTCAAATTGCTGCACCTAAGCACCCTAAATCCGCTATCCTCAGCCAATCTATACACCGAGTTAAATCTTTCAGGGTGCCGAGGTGTTAAAACTAACATTAGATGAGGAAGACGCTGCTTAATTTTTCCGAAAGCATCGAGTACTATCTCGTCCTCTCCAGCATGCGTGCTCGCTGCCAACCAAATCAACTCTTTACCTGAACGCTGCCAAGACTTGCGCAATTTAGATGCTCGTGAATGTAGCTTCGGTTCAAGGGCCGAATCAAACTTGATATTACCTGTGACTGTTAAGGATGATGGAGAACTACCAAGCGCTATAAATCTCTCTGCATCGTCACTACTTTGAGCGGCGACGGAGTGTAATGCTCCAAACATTGGTTTTACCAAAGGGCTAATTCTTGAGTACCCTCTCGCCGATTTATGGGATAGCCGTGCATTAGCTACTATCGTGGGTATACCTTTCGAGCTGCAAGCTGCTATCATATTTGGCCACAGCTCCGTTTCCATAATTATTAATAACTTTGGCGAAGAACGTCGCAAAAACCGAGCTATGGCATCAGGGGTATCATAGGGCGCATAGCAATGCGTCACAGTGTCACCAAATACAGTATTGATCATCTCAGATCCAGTCGGTGTCATGCATGTAACCAAAAGACGCAATTTCGGATGAGATGATTTCAACGCCGCAACAAGTGGACCTGCTGCAATTGTTTCTCCAACAGATACGGCATGAATCCAGACCAATGGTTTCTCTTGGGGTTGCAACGCGATAAAACCAAACCTTTCACCCCATCGCATGGCATAAAGAGGGGCTCTCAAGGACCGATACAAAAGCCGTAAAAGCACAAAAGGGATCGCGAGATAGACAAATAGGCAATATATTAATCGGATAAAGGACACCGCAAAATCCACTTTTCTTTGTTAAGCCGCAATCCAATTAAACTCATATGTGTCGGCACTTCCAGTTTAAAAATTTATTCCCGCCAATACTCGTCAACCCATTGAGTCGGCAGTATGAAATGCCGAAGGTGCGCAAAAATACCGCGATTTCGTTCACGAGAGAACACCCGCAGAATATGATCCACTGGTGAAAAAATGGGTTCATCCTCATGATAACGACCCTCAATGGCATCCTGGGGTTTCAGGTCTCCGGGGAAAATTATTATCTTGGCGCCTATTGGAAAACGCGCACTTCGAAAATAATTTAGAGGAAAGAGCGGTCGACAATGATGTCTGAAATGGCGTACGCTTTGATGAGGCCAGAACCTAATTCCTCCCGGCGCATTTTGACTTACGAACCGCTGCTCATATCTGTACTTCTCGGCTATAACTTGAGGATCAGATGAAAAATTTCTTAACAACGGCTCCAACTTACCAACGGGGAACCTATAAACTGACGTCTGNCCAAGTCTTTCTAGCGGGTTACTTGGGTTTCTAGCGAGAATTACTTCATCATCACTACCAAAGGAAAAAAATTCGTCCAACGAGCCCGTGATCACCAAATCTAGATCGAGAAACAGGACAGGACCTTCTAGATTCCCCAAATTTTTACTCCAGAGCCTGCATTTCGGCCAAATGCCACGTTTAGTTACCGGCAATTCAAAATCGAGAACAGGCAACGGCTCCGTTAGCACTTCGGATCTCATCCCATGGGTATTATCGGTAAAACATGTGAACGTGAAAGGCGGCGTTATGTTCCGACTTACCATAGCATAAAGTCTATTTACATAGAGAGGTCCATATTTTGTGCCCCAGTTAATACAGATAATCTGTTTAACCTCATCGCTGAGCATTTGAATATGCCTTGTAGACCTTATCCAGANTGATTTCCCAACCGCCTTGAGAACGTGAAAGACTAAGCATCTGAGACGGGCTGGAGCCAATGCTTATAGTCAGAGTTGCCTCCTCGCACCAACTCTATATATGCAGCTTGCAGTTTTTCGGCTATTGGTCCGCGACGACCTGTTCCAATCAATCTGCCGTCATATTCACGAATTGGCATNACCTCAGAGGCTGTTCCAGTAAAGAATGCCTCATCACAAACATACACTTCATCCCTAGTAATTCGCTTCTCCCGCACAACCATTCCATGATCATGGGCAAGTGAGAAAACCGTGTTCCGAGTTATTCCATCTAAGCAAGAGGTGAGNTCCGGAGTGTAAATTATTCCATCNCGAACCATGAAAAAGTTTTCCGCGCTGCCTTCAGCCACAAAACCTTCAGTATCCAACATAATAACTTCATCGCAATCTGAATCGTTTGCCTCACGAAATGCCAACATAGAATTTAAATAGTTACCGCAAGCCTTTGCCTTACACATGGTTGCATTGACATGATGCCGCGAGTATGACGAAGTACGAACTTTNAGTCCTTTTTCAACCGCTTCCGGATCCATATATGATGGCCATTCCCAAGCTGCTATTCCTACATGCACCTTAAGATCTTGGGCTCTAAGACCCATCCCTTCTGATCCAAAATAAACTAGTGGCCTGATGTAAGCCTCTTTTAGACCGTTGGCACGCACAACCTCACAATGAGCTGCATTGATATCGGCCCGATCAAAGGGAATGGTCATATGAATGGTTTTAGCTGAATTAAATAGCCTATTCGTATGATCTTCAAGTCGGAATATNCAAGTCCCCATCGCNCCNGNGTCATAAGCTCTAACTCCTTCNAAAACCCCGGAACCATAATGTAGCGTGTGCGTTAANAGGTGCACNNTAGCCTNACGCCAGTCCACTAGCTTTCCATCCACCCAGATGTATCCATCGCGATCAGCAAAAGACATACCCGCTCTACCCCTCTTTCAAAAAATAATGATTTATGGTTTTTCTGATAAATTAAAACTCATATCCTACCATCAAGTACCATTGCCTGCCTCGATCGTAGGCCTCGGCATCACTTCCAAAGTTAGGCTGGTAATCGCCGAATATTGCATACTCTTCGTCTCCGACATTTTCTATACCGGCAGTAACCTTGAAACCAGCCGCACCGCTTTCCCAGCGCATGCTAATATTAACCACACTATAATCTGGCTGATAGAGCGCATCAGCCCACGGCGGCGGCAATGGCAGCCCGCTTGCGTTGGTGTAGAGACCTGATCGCCATGTCCAATCGACACGTGGCGTCAAAGTGCCACCTCCTGACAAATCAACTGATTTTGACACCGATAGGTGTGCATTCCAGTCCGAAATAAAACCGAAAGGTGAATCCACCGTTAGCCCTCCGGCTAGTGCCCCATCAGTCAACTCATCATAACCTGCGTCAGTATANCCCGCNGCAAAGTCGATAAAAAACATAGTCGGCGTGACATACGTCAGCTCAAGTTCTAATCCCTCGATGGTGGCTTCTCCAGCGTTTGTAATATAAGGACCTACGCGACTAGGCTCCGCTATTAATAGTTGGAGGTCAGTATAATCACTGACATAAGCAGAGGCATTAAACCGGAGATCATTATTGAGAAACTCTGTCTTTACGCCGATCTCGTAAGATTTAACATACTCTGGATCGAATGTCGGCAAACTGGGTTCAGGGGGAAATATGCGCTGATTAAATCCGCCAACCTTGAAGCCTTCGCTGTAAGTCGCATATACCATCGTTTCATCATTAATAGTATAAGCGAAATTTAGCATGGGCGTCGTTTCTGACATCTTATTATTCACGGTCTCATAAGGAACGACCCTATCCCCTAGCTCACACGGCTTAAAATCACCTGCCTGAGAGTAACAAGGAAACGCCGGTGTTCCCAANGGTAATTCTTCAAAAAATTGGTCCGGTGTGTAATCACGGTCTTCTTTCGTATAGCGAACACCGAAGGTGGCATCAAGTGAGTCCGTCACGCGAAACGTCAACTGACCAAACACTGCGTCGCTCTTGTAATCAAAGTATCCACCACTTTGAATCGAAGCGGGGGTAAAGTCCACTGGATTTATATTTTCGCCATCTTCCCCGAAAGTATATATACCAATCACCCAATCAATTCGATCACCCATAGAAGTTCCGGACAACTGCANCTCAAGCGACGTCTGGTCCTGCACAAATGTGTCAAAATAATGCGTGACTGGATTGATCATCAGAGGCGGTCCGCCTGGAACCCAAGGATCGCCGTCAGCTTGAGGATAGCCATCACGGTCCGAGGCAAACGAACCATCAAGAGAGCGATAACCTCCTATCAACTTGGCAGTCATATTATCCAATTCCCATGTGAGGACAATAGAAACCGCTTCATTCTCCATTTCAGAGAAATTCGGTCCTGTGCCAAGATTTGTATTGTTGCCTGTAACAACGTTCGCGGTAGTAAAGCAACTAGCAGGAGCTGTTGGCAAAGTACAAGGAATCGGGTTGGGCCCGGCCGCACCAAACCCAGCAAATATATTATTAATAAATGGAAAATTGCCGCCCGCCGTCGCATTTAGACTATCGGGGAAATCGTCTACTCGAGTTATTACCATTGGGGGGCCATTAGTTTTATCGTCGAAATAGTCGAAGGACACATCGGCCGTAAAACTTTCTGAGGCGAGCCACCGAAATGCTACCCGCGCCATAGTGTAATCCTGGTTACCCAGATCTTTTCCATCAAAAGGTCTGAAAACATAACCATCTTGTTCCATGCTCGCGGCGCTCGCTCGCATGAACAAAGATTCTGTAATTGGCAAATTGATCATCCCCCTAAAGTTCTGTCTGCTGTCAGTGCCAATCTTAAAATCAAGCTTGCCGGCCAGCACATCATTCGGTTTAGTTGTAGATATGCTAATGGCGCCACCAATTGTATTTCGGCCAAATAATGTTCCTTGAGGCCCCCGGAGAACCTCCACTTGACCGATATCAATCATATCAAATACAGCACCCGCAGAGCGCCCGAGATAAACTTCATCAACGTAAATTCCCACACCAGGGTCAATCGTAGGTATAAAATCTCGCTGCCCGATGCCTCGAATGTAAACTGCTGCGTTATTGCCGGCCCCGCTAAAGGTTGGGGTGTTTTGAAACACGAGATTGGGGGTAACATCTTGTAATTTTGTAATCTTTGTCAAGCCCATATCTTCCAGCCTTTCCCCCGACAAAGCGGTGATAGATATCGGGGTATCTTGCAACCCCTCAGCTTTTTTCCTAGCAGTAACAACAATTTCTTCTAAATCAGCCGTTACGACGCTCGGCAAACATGTCAAGAACGTTACGTTTAAGAAAAAAACGAATTTTCGATGCAAGTGCAAGAGATACCAAAAGTCTGCAAACAAGGCGGATTTTTTGAGGCCTAAACTTTTAAAATACTGGTTGAGCATGATGATGATTCCTTCTTAGTGTGAAATAGCTATTAACTGAAGCACCGAGAGACTTCCCCCCATATTCATTAAAGCTCCCATTAAACAAAATTTCCTAGCGATTTGGGCCAGCATTATGCCAAACTTCTAGCTAATTTAATTCTCCAAATTGCAATTGCGGCAAGCAACAGAGGGAGCGCAAAGATAACGATAATCTGGCTGGTATGAAAGCCCCAGTTAAGCAAAACACCCCCAAAAAATGGCGAAATAATTGCGCCAATGCGCCCGATACCAATCGCCCAACCCATTCCAGTAACACGATGGGTCGCCGGATATAACGATGGTGCTATGGTGTAAAGTCCGATCATTGCACCAATAAGGAAAAACCCCATTACAGAGGCACAAATCATCAAGCTAACCAGCTCTAAGTTGGCCAACCCAAAAACTGACATTGAGACCACACATAGCATTAAATAAAATGAGGTCAGCCGCGTCACATCATAACGCCAAGTCAATAATCCCAAGACGACAGATCCAACGATACCGCCAGTCATCACATATATGTTTGCAGATATACCTTGCGCAGTTGTCAATCCGGCATCAACCAGTAATTTAGATGTCCAGCTTACCACGTAATAAAACGCAAACATGAGGCAAAAGAAGGATATCCATATCAAATATGTCGACCGCCAAAACGGCTTATTAAGAATGATTTTTAGACCACCCGATTGTTCTTTCTGGCCAAGCCTTTCATATGAATCAATTTCCGCTAGGCCCATATTTTTCCTTAGTTTGTTGACCTCCGAAAGTACGCCGTCTGATTTTTGAGACAATAAAAAATCTAGAGACTCCGGCATTTTCCAGTAAACCAGCGGTATCATAATCATAGAAGCCAGCGCGCCAAAAAGAAACAGTGAACGCCAGCCATACTCTGAAATGAGGTATACCGAT
>NZXB01000103.1 GCA_002701765.1 Porticoccaceae bacterium | reverse complement strand
AACTACAACTGATTCTTTAACACTTCATGTTAAGTATCAAGCAACAGGTAACTCTGGTTCTACATTCTATACAGAATTCCAAGATGGTGAAATAATAGACGAAGTAACTCAAGACACTAATGGTCTTGGTGGTTATTCTTCTGTATCATCAAACAATCAATTTAAAATTTATTCAGTAGCAGGTTCTATTAATGTAGGGTCTATGGCAGGTTCAGCTGCAAATATTTCCGAAGGTATAATTTATACAAGAGGTATGTTTGTCCAAGTTCCAGCACAAACAATTATTTTAGAAAAGTATTCTAATACTCCATCCTACAAGGTTGGTGTAGATATTGCAGAAACCTTTACATCTTATACAGAGGATGCAACTTTATTAGATAATGCACAGGGGTCATCAAACGAAAATGCGCCAGGTGCTGATAGATTAAAAGTACAATTAACTCTTGCAAAGAAATCTTTAACTGCAACCGACTCAACAGACTTTATTGAATTAATGAGANTGTCTGCTGGTGAAGTAGTTAGAAAACAAGANATTACAGAATACAACAGAATACAAGAAACNCTTGCACGAAGAACATTCGATGAGTCTGGTGATTANACATTACAACCNTTTACTCTTGCATTCAGAGAACATTTAAANNACNTATCAAANAATGGTGTTTATACTTCAACATCAACTCCANTTGGAGATGANTCTAAATTTATTGCAGTAGTATCTGCTGGTAANTCTTATGTAAGAGGATTTGAAGTAGACAAACAAACACCTTCATTTTTAACATTTAATAAAGCAAGAACAACTTCATCAAAAGATAATGTTGCATCTGCATTTAGAATTGGTAACTTCTTAAAGATTAATAATGTATATGGTCTACCAGATATTGGTGATGCTGGAGACTTAAGTGCATTCTCAACAGTCACACTTATGGATACTGCAAAGGGTTCAGTTGCAAGTGACGATGGTGGTGGAAGTGAAATAGGTTTTGCAAGAGTAAGAGCATACGAACAATTTGACACATCAAGTGATGCACTGCATTTATTTGATGTACAAATGTTTACAAAATTAACAACTGCATCAGTATCATTATCTAAAGGACAAAAAATTGTTGGTTCTGTTTCTGGTGCAACAGGTATTGTTGCAAAAGCAGTATCAAGTGGAACAACAGTATTAGTACACAGTGTTGTAGGACAATTTAATACTAGTGATGTAATAAGAAAAATACAAAATGCATCTGGTGGTGTAGCTGTCAGTGCAACAAGAATTTTTGATATTGGTAGAATAAGAAGAGTACATCAAGATAGAGGAACAGGTGTCTTCCAAGAATTTGGTGGAGATGTAGTATTAGAAGATAACTTCACATTAACAGGTAGTGCATTTGGTACTGCTGATGGTGATTCTGCAAACGATACCATAACAGGTGTTGCATCTAAGTTCACTTCTGAATTAATTGAAGGGGATAAACTATTATTCCCAGATGGTAGTAATGCAACAGTAGTATCTGTTACCGATAATGACACAGCAATAGTGACTGATTTATCTGCATCATTCAATGGTTCAGTAGTAAGACAAAGAGCTCAGTTCTATAACCCAGACCAAACAGTTGCAATATCTGGATTACCTAACTCTGGTATTAAAGAGATTTCAATTGAAACAGAAGTAGTAAGAAGAGAAGTAATAGTACAATCAAGTGGTACAGGAATATGTACAGTGACATCATCGGATGGAACATTCGTTGCATTTAGTGAAGATGATTATCATGCATCAAGAAGTGATAATGGTGCTAAGATATCATTAGCTTCTAGTGATGTATCAATTAGTAATGGTTCAAATACTGGTACAGTAAACATCGATGTAGGTGTTAATAATATTAATTGTAAAGTTATTGTAACAGTACAAAGAGGTTCAGTATCAGAATCATCTAAGACATTGGTCAAAGGTGGTGTACTAACAGTAGAGACTGCAAACTCAACATCAAGTTATGGACAATCATATCAACATAATGATATTACTTTAGGCATGTCAGATGTATTTGCAGTAAGAGGAATTTTTGAAGGTGGTAATGCAGTATCGTCTGGTGGTGCAGCTGCATCTACAGAACCAGTACCACCATCATTTACATATACAGCTGATGCTGGAAGTAATGCATTATCTACTGGTGGTGTTGAAGTTACAGGTAGTGTTTCAAATGCAAGAGGTATTTTAATTGAAAATGACTCTAACACATGTTACTTCTATTATAAACAAGGTTCTGAGAAATTTCAAACTGGAGAAGGAATAACTTTTGTAGATGGTGCAGTAAAATCTGGAGTAATTAGTAACCTATCAAATGGTTCAAAAGAAATTACAGATAGTTTTATGTTTGACGATGGTCAAAGAGATGGATACTATGGTACATCTAAATTAACTAGAAAAAAAGGAAGACCAGCACCTACTAATAAGTTAATGATTATTATTGACTTCTTTACTCATTCTGGTGGTGGTAATGTATTTACTGGTAATTCATATGGTACTCTTGCATTCGATGAAGTACCAAGTTATGTTGCAGATAGATTTGACCCAAGTGCATCCTTTGATGCAGATGGTGAATTCCATCTTGCAGACTCAATNGACTATAGACCAGTTGCAGCTAGACTANTAGGNACACAACCANCAAATGATATTTCANNTCCACAAAATATTTCTGGNATANNTNNNTTACCNATGTCATATAGTTCAACTGCATTTGAAGGAAATGGTTCTTTNAATCCAGACCTTGCAAAAATAGGTTCAAANATTACAGTAGACTATGACCACTATCTTGCAAGACTTGATAGAATATTCTTAACTGCATTAGGNGAGTTTGTNGTAGTAAGTGGTGAACCTTCCGATGTACCTAAGAAAGGTGCAAAGGTTGATAATGCAATNGAANTTGCAGAANTATTNATACCANCATTTACTCCAGATGTAGGAGANATANAAACACAATTAGTACAACATAGANGATATACCATGAGAGANATTGATGGTATGCAAAGNAGACTTACTCAATTAGAAACAGCAGTNTCACTTTCTATGTTGGAAGAAAAAACAGAAACANTACAAGTTTTAGATGANGANGGATTTGATAAATTNAAATCTGGTTTTGTTGTCGACCCATTTAAAGGTCATGGNGTTGGAGATGTATTCCATCCAGACTATGGTATTGCAGTAGACCANAAAGAAGGTATTGCAAGACCATCACATAGAACAAATTATTTTGACCTAGAATANAANACAGGTATCTCTTCTAANATTACNAAGAGTGGTGATTTANTNACANTACCATTTACAGAAGAAGCTCATATTACTTCTAACAAAGCATCACAACANGTTAATGTTAANCCATATGATGTTGCAAACTTTGTAGGAAGAATGGAACTAAGTCCAGACAAGGATGTNTGGCATGANATGGAACAACTACCAAGTATTACTTCATCTCAAGAAGGAAACTTTGATGCAGTATTAGCTGGTGTTGAAGTAGGTACAGTATGGAATGATTGGCAACAAACATGGGCAGGTATTCCGACTGTAACCCAACAAGTAGGTAACTTCTTAGAAAATAATATGTTAGGTGACGAACCAGAAGAGTTCGAATTACTTAGAGGTAGAAGATTTAGAAGAAGAAGACAAAGAATTAATAGGGGTAGAGGTAGAGTTGCAGTTACAACTACACAAGTTAGAACTATACCAACAAGAGAAAGAAGAAGTGGTATTATAACTAATGTGGTAGAAGATATTTCAACAACAAGAAATGATAGAGTTGTTGGTGTATCTGCAATCAACTTCATGAGAACAATAGACATTACCTTAACTGGTGAATTGTTAAAACCAAATACTGCATTAAATGTATTCTTTGATAACATCAATGTCAATTCACATTGTACTCCAGCATCTGCAACTTATGGTGTAAGTGGTGGAACTTCAAAAGGAACAAAACTTAAAACAGATAATCAAGGTAAACTTAATGCAACCTTTACAGTACCAAACGATGATACACTAAGATTTGAAACTGGTGTTAGAACTTTAAAAGTTACTGATACTACTACAGTTGATAGTGCATTGTCAACTACTTCTGCATTTGCAAACTTCATGGCAAATGGTTCATTGACTTCTACACAAACAGAAGTTATTTCTACAAGAAATGGTAGAGTAGTAAATGAAACAGTAAACGAAGGTAGAGCAAATCAACTTGTTGATGTTACTACTACAACAAGATGGGTTGACCCACTTGCACAATCATTCTTAGTAGAAAGAGAAGAGGGTGTATTTATAAACTCTATTGAAGTATTCTTTAGTGCAAAAGATGGTGGTGGATTACCAGTAACATGTTCTATTAGACAGATGTTAAATGGTTCACCAACTCAGAAGGTATTACCTTTTGCAGAGAAAACATTATATCCAAGTGAGATTACAACAAGTGCAAATGCACAAACAGCTACTAAGTTTACTTTCCCAGCACCAGTATACTTGAATCCAAATACAGAATATTGTTTTGTACTTGAATCAAATTCAAATGCATACTTAGCTTGGGTTGGTCAGATGGGTGATTTCGATGTTCATACAAAAGAACCAATCGATAGACAACCATATGCTGGTGTATTATTCAAATCACAAAACAGTTCAACTTGGACTCCAGAACAATTACAAGACTTGAAATTTAATATCAATAGATGTAAGTTTAGTTCAACATCTGGTAAAGTAGTTCTAGAAAACAAAGCAATACCAAGTAAAAAATTAAAAAGAAATGCAATCGAAATTGTTGGAACTAGTGATAGAGATAGAGTACGAGTATTACATCAATCACATGGTATGTATGATGGAGATTCAAATGTAACTATATCTGGTGTAGAAGGAGATAAAGATAATGGTATCTTAACTGCAACTAGTAATGTAACTGGAACTGGTGGAGCTAATACTTATACAGCAATAAGTGGAACTTCAAGTGGAAATGGTTCTGGTGCAACTTTTGATGTAGTTCTTGATACAAACACAAATATAAGTTCACTTAAAATTAATAATCCTGGCTTTAATTATGCAGTAAACGAAACGATTACAATTAGACAAGATGCAGTTGGTGGTTCTGGTGCAACAACATTTGCAACATTTACAGTTGCATCTGTAGAAAATACTTTAGGTGGAATACCAATTAGTAAGATTAACACAACTCACACTGCAATACAATCATTTGATTTAGATTCATATGAGGTTAATATATCTCTAGGAAATCATCTTGGTGGTACAGACAATGTTACAGGTGGTGGTGTAAATATATTTGCATCAGAGAATATGTACTTTGATGTCATTCATACTTTAGTACCTAATGTAATTTATCCTAAAACATCTTTAGGTTCAGAACTATTTAAAACAAGTACAAATCAACCACAGGGAACAGCAAATAGTTATTCAATAGCAAATGCAAGTCAGACAATTGTCTTAAATGATAATAACTTTATGACAACATCTGGTATTATTGCATCACAAATAAATGAAACTAATGAAATGGGTTCTGCAAAATCATTTAAACTAGAACTTGATATGACAACAACTTCTGATTTCGTATCACCAGTTGTTGATGTTGGAGCTATAGGTGCAAACACTATTATGAATAGAATTGATTCAATAAGTTCTTCTGGTGATATTGCAACAAATTCAACTTATGTTGAATCAACAGAACCAGAAGGAGATAACAACTCTGCAATCTATTGTACAAGATTAATACAATTAGAAAACCCAGCAACACAATTGAAAGTTATCTTTGATGGTTTCAAACCAGCTGGAACTGCATTAGGTGAAATTAAAACATATTATAAACTATTAAAAGCAGATAATACTTTACCGACAGAAGAACTTGGTTGGACAGAATTTGGAACAGACAATGTACCAGATGCAGACTCAAGTAAGTTTAGGTCATACGAGTACGATGCAGATAACTTAGAAGAGTTCTTAGGATTCTCAGTTAAGATTGTAATGAAGTCAAAAGATACAACACAACCATGTGCTATAAGAGCATTTAGAGGATTAGCACTTGCCTAAGATTAAAGGAAAAGACCATCTTATAAAAGATGAATATTCTCAAGCTGTTATAAATACAGATAGAGATGCATATACATTGTATAAAAAAAGAAAAATAATTATGCAATCTAAGAACAAAGAAATAGAAACTTTAAAAGTAGAAATGTCAGAATTAAAAGTAATGATGACACAAATTTTGGATAAATGTAATGGCAAAGAATGTTAATAACAATGATACACTAGAAGTCTTAAGAACTTCCTATAACGACCTTGTAGATGAGGTTGGTGGATTAGGTACACTTAGAACAAGTCAAAAGGGTTCATTAGTAGATGCAGTCAATAGTATTATTGACCAGTATTTCTTTTTCCAAGATTTTGAGTTTGATGGTTCGGATGGTGCAAGTTCAAATAGAACATTTAGTGGTGCAGATAACTTAGGAGAAACTCTTAAGTATTCAACTAATAGAGTTTTAGTATTTAAAAATGGTTTACTACTTAGGAATGGTACAGACTATTCTGCAACAAATGGTACAAGTATTACTCTTGTTGCTTCTGCAGCTAACTCAGATGTTATAAGAATTACATCTTTCACTGGTTCATACGAAGGTGTTGCTGGTGCAACTCAACAAGCAACAACACAATGGACTAAGACTGGTGGTGGTGCAATATACAACCATGATACTAGTGCTGGTGTTGTTATAAATGCAGATGATACTGGTGTTGTTACAACTCCAGCTGCTGGATATGGAATCCAATTAGAATCAGATGGTGATGATATCTATTTAAATGTTGGTGGAACTTCAAACGAAGTTTACATCAATGGTAATTTAGATTTAGTCTCTGGTTCACAGATTAAAATTAATGGTTCTCAAATTACTGCAGCTGATTTATCTGGATTTACTTCAAGTGTCAGAACACAAATTAGTGCATCTGGAGATATATCATATAATAATTCAACTGGTGTAATTTCATTCAGTCAAGCAGGAGCTCCAGTAACAAGTGTATTTGGTAGAACAGGTGCAGTCACATTAACAACAGCAGATGTCACAGGAGTTGTTAATACCTCAAACTTAACAGAAAATACAAATTTATTTTATACAAACGAAAGAGTAGACGATAGAGTAAATGCATTAATACAAGCTGGTACAAACATAACAACATCATATGATGATGCAGCTGGTACTTTAACAATTAATACATCTGGTAAAACTCAAGAAGAGATTGAAGACATTGTTGGTGCAATGTTTAGTTCAAATACCGAAAGTGGTCTTAATGTAACATATCAAGACTCAGATGGTACTATGGATTTAGATGTAGATGACTTTTCAATTACTTTGACAGGGGATGTCACAGGTGCTGGAACAGTCACAAATTTAGGTAATGTATCTTTTGCAACTACAATTGCAGCTAACTCGGTTGCATTAGGAACAGATACATCTGGAAACTATGTTGGTACATTAGTAGCAGGAACTGCTTTAACATCAACTGGTGCAACTTCTGGTGAAGGTATTGCACATANTATAANNNTAGANAANACTGCTGTNNCAGCAGNTNCATATGGTTCTGCAAGTGCAATCCCANCATTNACAGTTGATGCACAGGGAAGATTAACTGCAGCTCAGGAAATTACAGTAGACACATATTCTGGATTTGAATTTGGTACAAGNAGTTCAAATGATAAAGGACATGTTGCAGAAACAGAAAATGTCTTTATTACTGCAGCTGGAGCATTGAATGCTTCACATNCNGAATCAAGTGGAACACATACATTAGCACTTTCAGTAGACGATGCAACTACATCTGCAAAAGGTGTTGCATCTTTTAATGATGTAGACTTCTCAGTAACAAGTGGTGAAGTAAGTATAGTCCATGAACATATCGAAGATATAGTTGGTGGAATGTTATCTGGTGGTGGTGCAACTTCTGTATCATACAATGATGCAACAGGTTCAGTAACAATTAGTTCAACCGATACTAATACCGATACTAATACACAAAGAACTGATGAAGANATTAGAGATGTTGTCGCTGCATTTATTAGTGGTAGTGGTGCAACTTCTGTATCACATAACGATGCAGCTAACACACTAACTATTACTTCAACAGATACTAATACTAATACACAAAGAAGTGATGAAGAGATTAGAGATGTTATTGGTNCAATGATATCTGGNNCTGGTGCAACNNNTGTAACATATAATGATGCAGCTAACACNNTNGTTATTANTTCNACNGATACTAATACCGATACTAACACTGTAACAACTAATATTGCTGGTACTGGTGTAAGTGTATCTGCTGGAACAGGTAATTCAACAATTTCTATTGGTCAAGCAGTTGCAACTAACTCTACAGTACAATTTGGAGAAGTTAGGTCAACTGGTGATATTACTGCATACTATAGTTCAGATTATGCATTAAAAGAAAACATAAATCCAATATCAAATGCACTAGACAAAGTAAGTCAACTGGGTGGTTATAATTTTGATTGGAAAGACAGTCATCTTGAATCAAGAGGTGGTGTTGATGATATGTTTGTCAAGAAATCTGATGTAGGTATTATTGCTCAAGAAGTCCAAAAAGTACTTCCAGAAGCAGTTGGTGAGAGAGAAGATGGTACATTAGGTGTAAGATATGAACTACTAGTACCATTACTCGTAGAATCTATCAAAGAACTCAAAGAAGAAATCCAAAGTTTAAAGTCTTAAATCGTATAAATACTACTTAGATAACATCAAAAGGTAGTATTGTATATGGCAAGTATTAGTAATTTATTCGTAGACCAAGGGAGTGATTTTAATATTACTGTCTCCTTGACTGATGCCACCGATTCGGCTTTAAATCTTGCAAGTACGACTTTTCTTGGTCAAGTAAGAAAGTCTCATGGTTCAAATACAGTCAAAGCTACATTTAATACCTCAAATGATGGAGTGGGTGGGAATTTAACTTTAAATCTCACTGATACTCAAACAGCCGCACTAGAAAGTGGAAGATATGTGTACGATGTCATTCAAACTGCTAGTGATGGAATAAAAACAAGATTGATAGAGGGACAGTTGATTGTAACCCCAAGTGTAAGTAGGAGTTAATAAACAATGTCAACTATAAAAGTAAAGGTTGCAAGTCCACTTAATAAACAAGTAAAACAAGTTACTGTTGGTAAAGTAGATGCATCCTCAATTAATATGAATGATTTGGCCAATGTGGATACAACCACAGCGACCCTACAAAGTGGTACTACCCTTATATTTGATGCAAGTACAGGAAAGTTCGAAGCCGCAAACACTATTGATGGTGGAACTTACTAATACTAAAGGATATAATTAGGAGAAAATAATGTCAACAGTAATTCAGATTAAAAGAAGCACAGGTGTTTCTGCCCCTACTACATCTGACTTAAATCAAGGAGAACTAGCCTATTCAATGGATGCTTCCAATAGTGGAGCAGGTGCTATCCTTTATGTAGAGTCACAGAACAGTGGTGGAGCCGCAGTAATACAAAAATTAGGTGGTAAATATTATACAGATATTTTAGATGGTGCAACACCAACCCCAGCAGACTTCAAAGTAGGGAATGGAAGTTCTACAGGTGGTAGCGTTAAACTATACGAAGATACAGATAATGGTACAAATTTTATAGCACTTAAAGCTCCAAATGCAGTAACCTCAGATACTACATTAACATTACCAGATGGTGATGGTACAAGTGGTCAGTTCCTTAAAACAGATGGTTCTGGTCAATTAAGTTTTGGTACAGTAGTATCGAGTTTATCATTAGCTGCAGATAGTGGGTCAAACGATTCATTCTCAACTGGTGAAACTTTAACTTTCACAGGTGGTGAAGGTATTGATACAACAGTATCAGATAATACAATTACCATAGCTGGAGAAGATGCAAGTACATCAAATAAAGGTCTTGCATCATTTAACAGTTCACAATTTACTGTATCAAGTGGTGCAGTAAGTCTAAACAATTCTTTCTTAGTAATAGAAAGTGAAGGAATTGGTTCAAATGATAATGATACAACGATTCCAACATCAGCTGCAGTTAAAGATTATGTAGATACAAATGTAACTGCACAAGATTTAGATACTGCTGGTGACAGTGGAACAGGTGCAATCGATTTAGATTCACAATCATTGACTATTGCTGGTACAGCAAACGAGATTGAAACCTCTGCAAGTGGTCAAACAATTACAGTTGGATTACCAAATAATGTAACTGTAGGGAATAACCTTACAGTTGATGGTAACCTAACAGTTAATGGTACACAAACTACTGTTAACAGTACTACAGTAACAGTCGATGACCCAATCTTTGTTGTGGGTGGAGATTCAGCTCCTGGCTCAGATGATAACAAAGATAGAGGTATGGAATTCAGATGGCATAATGGTTCATCTGCAAAATTAGGTTTCTTTGGATTCGATGATAGTACAGGTAAATTTACTTTTATTCCAGATGCAACTGATAACAGTGCAATAGTTTCTGGTACAAAAGGTAATTTAGATATTGGTGGATTAGACTTAGCAGGTTCAATTACAAGTGTAGATGGTTCTGCACCGACTAATGGACAGATTCTAATGGGTCATACTTCAAATGGAGATATGCAATTAGGAACTCTTACTGCTGGAGAAGGTCTTGATGTAACCAATGGTGCTGGTAGTATAACTTTATCAGCCGAAGATGCAACTTCAAGTAATAAAGGTATTGCATCTTTTAACTCAAATGAGTTTACAGTATCGTCTGGTGCAGTTTCAATTACTGCAATAGATGGTGGTAGTTATTAAAAATAGAGGATAAATTATGAGTTACAATGGGAAAGTCTTTAATGTAGATACTAAAATTAGTGATGTAACTGTAGAACAAAGACAAATTGATTTTGAAATACCTAAAGAGGTAATGAAAGAACTTTACATTCCTATTGATGGTAAAGTTTATATAAGTGATAATGGTAATCTTACTGCTAAGTTGAAGTTAGATAACTCAGAAGGTGGTAGAGAATTATCATTAGGACTTAGGATTAATGGTCAAGAACCCCCAAAAGATTGGTGGGATTCTGGGTCGGATAACTTACAAAGAGTTATTAGAAAAGTTCCTTATGACTGTTTAGGTTATGTAGGATTAGGTTATGCAGATGACCAGATTAGAATCAAATATACTGTAGACACTTCAACATGGAGTGCAACATTAGAAAAAATATCTGTTATATAACAGATTAAAGTATAGGGTATATACCCTAATGACAAAGTGAGTGACATATGACACAGACAGTCCAATTAAAAAGGTCTGCTACTGCTGGTGCAATTCCAAGTACATCTGATTTATCGTTAGGTGAATTGGCATTGAACACCTATGATGGTAAGGCATACATTAAAAAAAGTGTAGGTGGAACTGAATCTATCGTTGAGGTAGGTGCAGATACTTCTACTGATATCACTGCAATGAAGCATTATCTTTATAACTGTAGTGCAAACCAAACATCTTTTTCAGGCACCGATGCAAATGGTGATTCCTTGTCGTATACTACTGGTCAAATTGCAGTATTCCTTAATGGAGTATTCTTAGACCCAGATGATTATACTTCAACAAATGGTTCAACAATTGTATTAGATGATGGTACAAAATCTTCCGACTACTTAGAAGTAGTTGCATGGACAGCTGGAGTCACTTCTGGATTAATTACAGGTATATCAAACTATGAATTTACTGCAACAGCAGGACAAACAGTATTAACTGGTTCAGATGAAAATAGTGTTACTCTATCAT
>NZXB01000038.1 GCA_002701765.1 Porticoccaceae bacterium | reverse complement strand
ATTAGCAGACAGGACAATAATAGGAATTGATTGGGTTCGCGCATCCGTTTTGATCAGTCTAGTCGCCTCCCAACCATCCATGATAGGAAGACTGAGGTCCATAAGAATCAAATCAGGTTCCTCAGCAAGAGAAAGTTCAACGCCGATCTTTCCATTCTCTGCTATCAACACCTCAAACCCTTTTTTGGTCAATCGTCTCTTGAGCATGTAGATATTGTCTTCATTATCTTCCACATAAAGAATTTTTGGCATTAAATTATTCTCCTTTAGATTTAGAGGAAATCAAATTGGTTATCTCTCGCAAAATCTGATCCTGCTCCAGTCCACTCTTTTGAATTATATTTTCCACACTGCCTAGAAGACGCTTATGATCACTTTTCGACAAATCAGCAGCAGTGATAACAAGAATTGGTATAGTATTAAAGCTCTCTACCTCCTTGATAAGTGTCAGAAATTCAAAACCGTCCATAACGGGCATCATCAAGTCTAAAAGGATCAAGTCTGGCAGTCTTTCTGCAGCCTCAAGATATTCAAGCGCTTCCTTACCGTTAACTGTTTCGTTGACTTGACACTCCTCTGACCTCAGCAGGCGTTGAATAAACATTCTGGAATCCGGATCATCCTCCACAACCAGCACGGACTTGCCTGAGCAACTGCCAACCAGGCGTCTAAGAGCCGAGACAAGCTTGTCTCTGTCTATGGGTTTGGAAACATAATCGTTTGCACCCAGGGCCAATCCCTGCTTTTGTTCATCCAGAATCGACGCCATTACTACTGGTATGTCTGCTGTAACTGAATCCGCCTTCAAGGTCCTCAAGACNGACCAGCCATCCATCTCAGGCATCAGTATGTCCAGTGTAATTACTGATGGAGACTCCGTGCGCGCTAACTCAATACCTTTTTTTCCTGAATCGGCTACAATGACTTCGAACCCCTCCCCCTCAAGGTGTTGTTTCATCATATCCAGAACAATCGGGTCATCATCAATCACAAGAACTTTCGCCGTTCCACTGAGATCGTTAGTCGGAAATTTTTCTTGGTTGGATATTATGGTAGGTTTTGGAGTGGTGAAATCATCCGTTGGTATCTCAACAACTGTAGGAAGCGAGGCGGTAAATGTGGATCCATTTCCAAGCTCACTTACCACGGTCAACTCACCGCCCATCGCCTCAGCGAGTTGCTTCGAGATCGCCAAACCAAGACCAGTACCTCCATACTTTCTAGTGGTAGAGCTGTCGGCCTGAACAAAGGAAGAGAATAATTTTTTAGTCTGTTCNGGCGACATACCAATTCCCGAGTCGACGACTTTTATGTCGACAAACTCAACATCACCCACTTNCCTTANGNTTGCATCAATNGATACAGCGCCGTTCTCTGTAAATTTGCATGCATTGGCCACGAGGTTAAAAATAATCNGGCGAACTCGCGTTTCATCAGACCAAATCGTTCCTAAGTCCCGTGAGCAAGTCAAATCCAGCGAATTTCGATTTGAATCAGCCAATTGTTGGGTTGTAGCAACCACTTCGCCTATGAGCTTTTCAACTGAAAACTCTTCAATATTGAAATCAATTTTGCCTGCCTCAATTTTGGAGACATCAAGAACATCATTTATTAGCGCAAGCAGATGCTTACCCGCGGTATGAATGCGCTCCAGAGGCTCTTGGTACTCATCCATTCCATCATCTTCAGCATCTTCCTTTAACAGCTCCGCCAATCCTATGACTGCATTAAGCGGCGTTCTCAACTCGTGACTCATGTTTGCAACGAACAAGCTTTTAGTTTCACTGGCCTTATTTGCTTCATCTCTGGCGTTGGCTAGTTCATCAACTAGAACTCCCAGCTCATTCTCCCGCTTCTTCAAATCAGTGACATCGGTCATGAATGTTATAGAACCTCCGTCGGGCAGTTTTGTGTTGAAAGCATTAAAGAACCTACCGTCGCCTAGACGTGCTTGCTGTGATTCCGAAGAACCGGAGATTTTGTTCCGATTTTCGATGATCTGATCAATAAACTCATCGGTGATGACCTCTTCAGAAACATATAAACCCTTCTCATATGCCTCGCGAGCATAAGTGCTAAGATCTATCCCTCGCTCAAAGCGAACGTCAAAACCACGATGTAACTCTTTGAAGGCATTATTGAAATTTACCAATCTGTCCTCCCCATCCCAGAGTGCCATCGGTTCAGGTATGCTCTCGATCGCCTTTAAAAGTCTCTCTCTCTCAAGTTCCTGACTCCTCTCGTTCGTGACATCGCGGATGCTTGTAATCCATCCACCATCGCGCAAAAGTTTGTCAATGATATCGTAGTGTTTGTTCAAGATTGGATTAAAGCTCGAGCGTGGTTTGCCAGATGAGGTTTTTATAAATTCCAAATTTTGATTTATGTATTCTTCACGGCCTAAGCCATCTGGTGTGTATCCGGTCCTAACTTGATCATCATAATAATTCCCCATAATCTCACCAAACGTCATTCCGAGCGTAAACTCACGGCCTTGAGTCTCACCATGCTCTTTAACCATAGCTTCGTTTACCGCCACTAATCGTTCGTTTTCGTCCCAAACCAAAATAGCGTCGCTCATCTCGTTGATAGCCTGGACCATCCTCTCTCGCTCTATCTCCTGTTTCTTAGCGTCTGTAACATCTCTTAGACCCTGAACTAAAACGCCATCAGGAAGTCGTGTATTGTTTACCTCAAGATATTTATCAAGAATCGGGTTCTCAATTATGAAAGCATCCGAGCTGGCATTATGATTTTCGGCTCCTTTCGCAATAAACTCTTCGCGATCAAGTCCATCGGTCAGCTGCAGTAGCTCGTCAGGGAGGTCTCTATACCTCCGTTCCAATTCGTCATAAAATTCTGACCAAACTTCAGATAGCGTCATACCTAACTTGAGAGGGATGCCTGATTCGGCATTCCATTTCTCGCAGGTCTCGTTAAAAAGCAGAAGTCTATTATCATCATCCCAAACCATAAGGCCATCACGCATCTTATTGATAGAATTAAACATCCTGTCTCTATCCAGCTCCTGCTCTTTAAAGTCTGTGACGTCTCGAAACACAATCATAAAACTGCCATCAGCAAAAACTGAAGTGGCAGGTTGGATGTATTTGTTAATAGCTGGATTATANTCAGGCTCCTGAAGGCTAATGTTCTTAAATTTTTCTATTGTTGAGGAAACATANTCCTCNCTACTGAGGGANCCAATAACCTCGTCAGCCGATGAAACTTCGTAATATTCCTCCANNACCTNAGAAAATCTCTTACCCGTCCAAACTTTTTTACCAGTACCATCCTCATGGAAAGCNTNNAAACGNTTNTTGAANGCAAAAACCTCATCGTTTTCATCACAAACCAANATNCCATCTTGCATCCCATCAATTGCCTGNAACAGCCTATCCTTTGCAGTTTCTTGCTTCCTTGATTCAGTAATATCTCGAAGTGTTGCGACCAGAACACCGTCCGGCAAACGAGTGTTTTTTACTTCCAGAAATAGATCTAGTGCGGGATTGTCGATAATGTAAGCCTCTGAGTGCTGATACTTTGCTACAGCCTGTTCGATAAATTCACTCTTGTTAAGACCATCGGTAAATGCACTAAATTCGCCCGGAGAATCGCTATACTTTCGCTTGATTGTCTCATAGAAATCTGACCATATTTGCTCGAGAGATNAACCAATCTCGATAGGCAGTCCCATCGCTGAGTACCAACCCCTGACTGCATCGTTGAAAAACAAGAGCTCATTCTTTTCGCTCCAAAGCATCAAACCATCCCTCATCTGGTTAAAGGACTGGAGCAATCTATCCCGCTCGGCNTGCTGTTTTTTCTCAACTGTCACATCTCTAAAGACTGTAACGAAGCTGTTATCAGGCAGAACGGTATCCTTGGCCTCAAACTGAATGTCTAGCATGGGGTTNAAGACAGGTCTTATCTGGCCGCTACCCGATCGGAATTCTTTTATCAATTTTGCAACATAATCNTCTCTTTTGAGTCCATCGGGCTTATACCCTTCCTCTAGNTGCAGGTCATAGAACTCACCCATTAAATCATCAAGTGTTAATCCAATGACGAGTTGCTTGCCAAAATCAGCTTTATGAATTTCAGACATCGCTCTATTGAAAGCAACCAACTCATTCTTGTCATCAAAGACCCANATGGGATCATCCAGATATTCGATNGCGTTCTGCAACCGCTGGCCTTCAATTTCTTGTTTTTTCTGCTGCGTTATATCTCGTACGACTTGAATCCAACCNCCATCTGGGAGAGTTGTGTCCTTAGATTCGAAATACTTGCTCTGAATTGGATTATAAAAGANATTCGCCACGCCACGATTTGTCTTGTGTTTTTGAATTTCATTTTTGATATAGTCTGATTTATCGAGCCCACCCAGAGTTTTCTTTAGCGCCTCTGGATCACTTTCATAGCGTTGCTCTAAATTCTCATATAACTCACCCATGAGGATTTCTTGAGTCATCCCCAGTCTTAAGTGACTTCCCCAATCCTCGTCATTCCATTTTTGTGCTGCGACGTTAAATGCCACAAGCGTATCCTCGTCATCCCAAACAAGAACAGCATCATGCATTTGATCGATTGCCTGACGCATGCGATCACGTTCTAGTTCCTGTTTTTTCTCCTCCGAGACATCTCTGAAAACCGTTATCACGCCGTCATCAGGCAGAACGGTGTCTGTTGAAACAAAATATTTATCCAGTTTTCCATTATAGACTGCTCGCGTCTGAGTAGACTCTAATCTATGTACCTGTGATGTTTCTCGGATGTAAGACTCTCTATCCATAGAGTCCTTTATTATGTTTGGATCTCCAGCTCGTTGATCGTATAAACTACCCTGAAGCTCGATATGTGTCATACCCAATCGAAGTTGTACCCCAGTCGTCGCAGCGTAAGATTCTGAGGCTGCCTCGTTAAACGCAAAAAGGTTATCCTTATCATCCCAAACCATTACACCATCTTTCATTTTGTCGATTGCATTCACCAAGCGCTCTTGATCCATCTGTTGCCGTTTTTCGGTAGTAACATCTCGAAATATCGATACCAACCCCCCATCTGGCAGGGGCGTATCAGATGCCTCGAAGTATTTATCTAGGCTGGGATTAAAGTTTATGCTGGTTCCACCTTGTTTCTGCCTAGTTGTCTCGCTTNCTATCCATTCTGATTTATCCANCCCACGCGTAAATTCAANNAAAGAGTCTTCAGAATCNACATATTGACTCTTGAAGTGGTCGTAAAGTACTGACAATTGATCCTTCATTTTCATACCAACATGCATTTCGAAACCTACATCGAGACCATTCCTATATGCCATTTCGTTAAAAGCGACAAGCTGATCACTATCGTCCCAAATCATAATAGGATCCTGCATTTTATCTATCGCGTTTACCAGACGATCTCTTTCCACTTCTTGTTTCTTTTCTTCGGTCACATCACGCATGATGGAAATCAAACTACCGTCTTGCAGCAGCGTGTCGTGACCTTCGATAAACGCATCNGCGGCCGGATTGTGTATAACCCTTTTTTTTCCGCTTTCTAATCTTCGTTTTTTGGCCTCGGCCTTTGCATTTGCTATAAATCTTTCCGCATCATCGGAGGAGAAACCTTCTTTATGATCTTTGACATGCCTGAAGCCCATAGCTTGCATATCGCTATAACTCATCCCAAGATGCATGCTAATGCCAAACCNNGACATCAGTCTTTGGGCGGACGAGTTGAAGACAGACAACTTATCATCTGGATCCCAGACAAAAACAGCTTCATTGGTTCCTTCNATTGCTTTGGAAAGTGTGTCTCTTTGACGATCANTNTTCTTCTCNTTCGAAACATCCCTGCGAAAGGACATGAGCCCTCCCGCAGGCAATAGCGTGTCAATCGCTTCAATATATTGACCTGTGGCTTCAACATGAATGATCCGAGGCAACCCATCCTGAGATTTATGTAAATCCATTTCNGTGCGAATAAACTGTTCNCTGGTCAANCCGTTTCGNCTCTTTGCAAGCTCTTTNGGCCTACCCTTGAATTGTTGCTCCGCGAAGTCGGCATAGAATTCGAAGAGATCTCGCATATTCATTCCGGGGCGCACTTCGAAGCCCATTTGAGAATGCGATTTTTTTGCCCTTTCATTAAAAGATGCTAAATCATCATTCTCATCCCACAGCATCACAACATATGGCAACTGATCCAATGCCTGACGCATCATGGTCTCTCTTGCTTGCGATTCGGCCAAAGCGACTTTAAGTTTCGCTATTTCATCTTTCATGTCTTATCCTCGCTAGACTAGCGGTGTTTCTANATATGTCAGCGACCCAATTGATGTTAACTATCGCCCCATTAAAATTGGCAATTGTCGCAGTTTTTTTAATTCTTTCGGGATTGTAAAAGATGTATCCTCGGTTATCATGCATTACTGAATAATTTTTAGCCTAAAGGGACATTTCTTGAGTAAACGACTGAACAGCCTNTTGATCGGCAAGATCCGCCATAACCTAAAGACACATCTAAACATCATCTGCGGATTCTCAGAGCTACTTGTGGAAGAACTTGAATCAGAGGAATACCAAGAAGACAGCGCTCTAGCGACCGAGTTGAGCAAAATCAGTGAGCTTGGGGGAAATATTGCCCTGGAAATCGATCAGGTGTTCTCTGCGCATAATTTCAGTCTCGATGGTTTTTTTTCTCAATTAAGCACTCAATCAATATCTCTAAACGGAATCGTAAGCCCGNTGCTCCACAAGATAAATTCGAAATTATCCAAAATAAAGCAGGGAAGTGTAACCGGTTTTGTAGTTGACTTTATTGAAGACATCAAAAAGATTGCAAATGCAGTTTCGGACCTCGAAAATAGCATTGACCAGCTGGTCAAGAGCGATATTNGTTCTATAGGAAATCTAATTTCACTCAAGATATTGAGTCAAAGCGATATCGATATCGTTGAGAAGTTTTCTGAGTCTCTTCAGGAGACTCCTGATGCGCTCGAAACCAAGTATCCCTCTAACCTTTTAATCGTGGATGATAATCCCTCCAATACCGAGTACTTGAATCGAAAACTTCGGGCCGCAAAGCATTCAATATTAGTAGCAAATACAGGTTCCGAAGCTGAAGATTATATTAACAGCAGCACTCCCATTGATCTCATATTGCTTGATATTTTGATGCCCGGCATGAGTGGATATGATTTCCTTGGACGAAATAAAAAGGTGCTGAAAGGTCGAAACATTCCCGTAATAGTGGTTTCATCACTAGATGAGCAAGAAACAGTTTTTAGGTGCCTCGAATCCGGTGCACAGGATTATGTGACTAAACCCATAAATTTTATGATTCTAGCTGCCCGAATCAATTCCGCTTTAGATAGGAAGCANCTTCTTGACAGAGAAGAGCAATATTTGGCTCAGATAGAAAAAGAAAAACAAAAGAACGAAGAGCTTTTACTTAATATTCTGCCTGACTCCATAGCCACTCGGATGCTTGCGAACGAACATTTAATTGCTGACTCAGTGGAGGAATGCAGCATTCTCTTTGGAGATATTGTTGGCTTCACACCTTTATCACAAAAGCTGGATGCTAGAGCCATTGTTGATATGCTGAATAACATTTTTAGCCNATTTGACGACTTTTGCGAGGAATTAGNTGTAGAGAAAATTAAAACCATGGGTGACGCTTATATGGTTGCATGCGGAGTTCCACGGCCAGATAAATCCCATGCGACGAAAATGGTTAAACTTGGTTTTCGCATGCTAGCCTATATAAATTCTCTGCCTGAAATTGATGGCCATAAAATATCGATGAGAATCGGCGTGCACTCTGGACCAGCTGTAGCCGGAGTTATTGGGAAAAAAAAGTTTATTTATGACCTTTGGGGGGATGCTGTCAATACCGCTTGCCGAATGGAATCTTACGGAGTTCAGAATGCCATTCATATCTCTTCCGATACTGCNAAACTGATCGATCGCNAGTCNTATGAGCTTAAAGAAAGGGAGCCCATGCAAATCAAGGGNAAAGGGATTATGCAGACCTTCCTCGTTAANGAGTTATAAAAAGTAGAGAGCGCATTACTTTTAANTATCTAGCTATAAANGTTTTTACATGCCAAAAAAATATTCAACNCGTTATTTTTCAACCGNTAAGGAGCAACCATGAAAATCCTCATAAGANNTATTTTTAGTTTGATCATTTTATTATCGTATTCTTCTAAAGCACTNTCGCAGGATCCACNATCTGAAATCGTCAATCATGGNGCGTTCTCNACCATGATGATTGCAGCACCAGACATTGCAAAATATTTGGAAACAGTAAAAGAGGATGTTGATTTTTTCGGAACTTTAGGCTCCGCTGGCACGGGATCATGTATCACGATGTCTGGCCATGAATATCTTGGACAGATGATGATCTGGAATGCGTATCCTAACGTGCAANCAGCCCTTGAAGGAAACGCTGTTTATGACCCTACTCAGGAGGCAGGACGACGATTTCAAAACCTTCGNGAGGTTAAATATGTTACGACTTGGAAGCCACTAAAACCGTTTCGACTGGATCCCGGTTATGANCGNGTTCAGCGTGTAAAGATACCACCTCAAAATCTTGCTGCTTTCGTCGCAGGAATGTCAGCGCTTGAAACCGCAATTCAAGAAGGTGGTCATGGGGATTTCTTCAATGGCGTTTTTGTCCCGATTGGTGGCGGCTCTCATGAGGCGACGACCTTAATGGTTAGATCAGTCACCCGTGATGAATCATCGATGGGAACGCTCTTTGATGAATATTTTTCTGGGACGGCAACATGGGCACCAACCTTTGATGCACTGCAGCAAGCTGGTGGAACAATCGTTTCTGATACTTTTGAAAAGTGCGAGCAATTCTATTTTGGCAAATGACTTTTAAGCCTAATAATCTGAGCCCTCAATCGATCGGGCTCAGATTAATCGGTCATTAATACTCTACTCTCATGACGCCGAATTCAGTGTTCAGGCACTGAATTGGTAACTNTTTCTCGATGACACTTGGTTTTAGAGTAATAAACACCATGTTTAANGCTTATTGGCATGAATAATGCNTTTTGTCTTCCTTAAATAGTTAAAGAATATGTTTTGTAGTTTACAAAAGCATATGTCGCAACACCATTGTGCCCAGTAAACACAAACCCAACGCACCAAAATAGGGCATGCGTGTGATTAGTTTGTTTAAAAGCGCTTTATGCGTGATTTACGTTAGTCATTCGCGTCCAAAATAAATTGGCCGCAGACCGAGCCAAGCAACTAACGTTGGACTCAATTATGGCTGAAAATAATTTAAGAATTAGCTCTAACTCTATATTTTTAATTTTTTCAGATCTAGATGGATGCTTTTTAGATCATCATGATTATCAGTATGCCCATACTATTGACCAAGCTAGGACACTCGAAGACCTTGGAATTCCACTAATTTTCAATTCTAGTAAAACTCGCTCAGAAATAACTTTACTGTGCGCAGAAATTGGAAACCATCACCCCTTTATCATAGAAAATGGCGCCGCAGTATTAGTACCTGAAAATTATTTTAATTTTCGCCCAAAAGATAGAACTTCGAGTGCCCAATATGAGATGTTCCAACTCGCTCGAATAAAGGGATATTGGTTGGAATGTATTGCCAGTTTAAAATCTGATTTCCCTGGCGATTTTGTTAGTTTTCAAGATCTCTCACTAGCTGATGTAATGGATTTAACCGGACTTGTCAAAGGTGCAGCCATAGCAGCTATGGAGAGGCAGTTCAGCGAACCAGTGATGTGGCTCGGCTCTCAAATTAGCAAAACCAAATTCATTAACTCACTTCAACGCAAAGGCGCGACCGTAACGCAAGGAGGGAGGTTCTTATCAGTTGGGGGAAATTGCGACAAAGGAAGAGCGCTGAAATGGCTTCGAGATCTCTATGCCGCTAACAATTCCATCAAATCGGTAAATGATCTAGCCATCGGTGATAGCGAAAATGATTTACCTATGCTGGAGGTTGCTATGGAAGCTGTATTAATTCGATCGCCAAGTCATAAATTTCCTAAGGTGAATCGCGCCGATGGTCTATATAAGAGCAAAAAATTCGGGCCTAGAGGTTGGACCGAGGAGGTCTCATCCTGGTTGAAAAGACATAAATTAAGTTAGGGAGGATGTTATATGGGTGATTTTCATCAAAATGGCACAGTTACAACTTTACATAATCTTAGACAGAGGTCTCCGGAATGTCTGGAACAAGAATTGATAGAGTTCTCTGCCATGCGACCCTTGGGTCTGATCTTGCCCTCGCTATACTCTGAGTTGCATGGAGAGGCCCTACCTAAGATTTTAGAGGAAATATGCAAAGTTCCGTACCTAGGCACAATCGTAGTCGGGCTTGATCGAGCAAATGAATCAGAGTATGCGAACGCGCTTAATTTTTTCTCTAGTTTGCCGCAGGATCACACCGTACTATGGAATGACGGCCCACGACTCCGTCGTTTGGATGAGCAACTGGCATCGGCTAACCTTTCTCCCAAGGAGTCAGGCAAAGGACGCAATGTTTGGTATTGCATGGGTTACATGCTAGCGGAAGGTAAAACGCAAGCAGTAGCAATTCATGATTGTGATATTAGGACTTACAGCCGCGAGCTTCTGGCAAGACTTATATACCCAGTAGCAAATCCCAATTTCAAATATAAGTTCTGCAAGGGATTTTATGCTCGTGTAGCGGAGGGCAAGATTAACGGAAGAGTCAGTCGACTTTTAGTGACCCCTCTCTTAAGAGCCCTTGAGCAAACCGTTGGTCAAATGGATTATCTAACCTACATGGATAGCTTTAGGTACCCTCTGGCAGGTGAATTTTCTTTTCAGTCAGACGTCCTCGAGGATCTCAGAATCCCGAGTGACTGGGGTTTAGAGATAGGCATTCTTTCCGAGATGTACCGCAACTACTCTCGAAGGAGACTGTGCCAAACCGATATTGCCGACGTTTATGATCACAAGCATCAAAAATTGAGTGCAGAAAACGATAACCAAGGTTTGTCTCGTATGTCCATCGATATCACTAAAGCATTATTCAGAAAACTGGCAACTCAAGGTATAACGTTCAACTCTGGGTCATTTAGATCCATAAAAGCAACTTATTATAGAATCGCCCTCGATTTCGTGGAAACTTACCAAAATGATGCCATCATGAACGGCCTCAATTTTGATGTGCATAGCGAAGAAAAGACAGTAGAACTGTTCGCCGAAAATATAATGAAGGCCGGCCAAGCATTTATAGATAGGCCAATGGAAAGACCATTTATTCCGAGTTGGTCGAGAGTCTTAAGCGCCTTCCCAGACTTCCTGAAAGAACTGGCTCATGCTGTCAATGAAGATGCTAAGGAATTTGGATGACCGTTCAGAATTCTGTTTTAATGGATGCCATGGAGAGGCTAAGAAACAGAATTTTAAATCATCTTCAAGTGATCTATAGAGACCTTACGCAGGATCAGTTGGAGATCCATTGTGATCATCTAATAAAGTCGATGAATATTAAAGAAGAACGGCTTAACACAACCACGAGGAAAAATCACTGGAATCAATCCGATATAGCCATAATAACCTACGGCGACTCTATTAAAAAGCGCGGCCAAGCCCCACTTAAAACCCTCAAGGCATTCTTGGATAGATACGCAGATGGTCTAATGAATATAGTGCATATATTACCATTTTTTCCATGGAGTTCAGATGATGGCTTTTCCGTGATGGATTACAAAAGCGTTAACGAAAGCCTCGGAAGCTGGAATGATATAAAAGCAATAAGCTCAGATTATGATTTGATGTCCGACTTGGTGATTAACCACTGCTCAAGCCGAAGCATTTGGTTCACTAACTTTTTAAAAAATGCAGATCCCGGAAGAGAATATTTTTTCACTGCTGACAGTGGTGATGATTTAACTCAAGTGGTCAGGCCACGTACAACCCCGCTGCTCAAGAAAGTCAGCACTTGTCAGGGCGATAAGCATGTCTGGTGCACCTTTGGAGAGGACCAGATTGATTTAAATTTTAAAAACCCCGAGGTAATCAAAGAGTTTGTAAAAATTATTAAACTATATCTCGATAATGGTGTGAGAATTTTCCGGCTAGATGCCGTGGCTTTTTTGTGGAAGGTGCCGGGCACAGGTTGCGTAGGACTTCCAGAGACGCATGAGATAATAAGACTTTTTAGAACACTCCTCGAGCAATGCCGCAAGGACGCACTATTAGTTACCGAAACCAATATCCCCAACCGGGAAAATCTCTCTTATTTCGGCAACGGTAACGAAGCCCACTGCATCTATAATTTCTCATTACCTCCGCTCTTAATAAATACACTCGTGACTGGTGACTGTGCATATCTTAAACAATGGATGATGAGTATGCCCCCAGCTCAGGATGGCACTGCTTATCTAAATTTTATTGCCTCTCATGATGGAATTGGTTTGCGCCCGCTCGAAGGGTTAATAACCCCCAGTGAAATTAAGACACTCATTAACACCATGCAACACTTCGGGGCCGAAATCTCCTATCGAGCTGTATCCGAGCAGGAAGCGATTCCCTATGAGATCAATATCTCTCTATTCGACGCGTTGAAGGGGACGATTTCCGGCCCAGATAGTTTCGGTATTCAGCGATTCATATGCGCACACGCAATAATGTTAGGTTTGGAGGGAATACCAGCAATTTATATTCACAGCCTTCTCGGTACAGAAAATGATTATAAAAAGGTAAATGACTCCGGGCAAGTCAGAGCAATCAACCGTCATCAGTATGACTTCACGACCTTAAAGGGACTTATTAAAGATCCATCAACGCATCACGGCGAAATCCTGGAAAGTCTTAAAAAGTTGATCGCAATTAGAAGGCGACAACCGGCTTTCCACCCAAATGCTACCCAATTTACACTCCATCTAAGCAACTCAATTTTTGGATTTTGGAGGCAAAGTCCAGACCGAAGACAAAGTATCTTTTGCTTGAGTAACGTGACGGTAAACACTCAAAGATTGCGTTCTACATCAATTAACTTGATCCAGACGGATAGTTGGGTCGATTTGTTAACCAGCCAAGAAATAAGTCCGAACTCTAGGTTCATTGAATTGGCTCCCTTGCAAACCCTGTGGATCTCAAACGAGTCATTCTTTGAAGAAAGCAATCGGCAGACTTAGTAATTTTAGATTAAATGCAAAGAATAGCTTTTTGCAGACCCCGCAAACTGCTACCCACATAAATACATTTTGCTGATAACAGATCAGCTTTATACAATACTCGTTCGAACGCCATTCCTCTCGATAACATGGATGCCCTAAGAGCACCAGGTAACACTCCGCACTTTAGAGGCGGCGTCATAAGTTTGTCACCGACTTCAACATATAAGTTAGCAATGGTTGTTTCTGTCAATTCCCCTTTTTCGTTAAACAAAATGACATCGTCACATTTGATAAGGTCTTTTTTAGCTTCCTCATAAACGCGGCGATGCGTCGTCTTATGAAATAAAAAAATATTACTACTATCGATCGGTCGGGAGGCAAACTTCAGTCGAACCAAGCTTTCAAAAACTGGCAATGATGATTTCTCGAGTATGAATTCCCCGTTATGCGTCATTAACAATTTAATTCGCAATGCATCATCTGATTTAATATCTTCCAACAAATTTCTAGCCCGAGTTTCTTCAAAAGTCCAGCCAAAGTAATCACAAGATGCGTTCAAACGAGAAATGTGTTCTTCAAGAAGATAAACTCCGTGGTGGGGGTCATATCTCATTGTTTCAAATAGTTCAAATGAGGCAGTAGGGAAATCTAAAAGCTGCGCCTTCAACAAGCTCTCCTCCCACTCGCTCTCGGCCTTGGAGTCCCATACTATACCCCCACCCACTCCGTAGCTTGCCTTGCGTGCTTTTTTGTCGATGAACATGGTTCTGATTGCTACATTAAATGATGCCTCTCGATTCGGTTTCAAATAGCCCAAAGTCCCCGTATACACACCTCTGGGGATGATTTCTAACTCTGAAATAATTTCCATGGCTTTGATCTTAGGCGCACCAGTAATCGACGCGCATGGAAAGGTGGCCGAAAAAATTTCGGCCAGAGTAGCTTCAGTTTTGCCGGTAACAGACGATGTCTGTTGCCAGACGGTCGGTAATTTATGAATCTCAAATAATTTAGAGGGTTTAATAGAGCCCGGCTGACAGATACGGCCAAGATCGTTTCGCACCATATCCAAGATCATGAGATTCTCGGCCCTGTCTTTCTCTGATGAGCCTAGCTCAGCTTTGTACTGAAGATCCTCAGCAAGATATCTACCTCTCTTTCGAGTTCCTTTCATTGGCTTCATTTCTATCTCTTCATTTTTGAGAGAGAAAAACAACTCGGGCGAAGCACTACAAATCGCAAAATGCTCTGTCTCAAAAAAAATCCCATAGGGCGTCGGTTGTGCTTGAATCAATTTTGCGAAAACATTTAACGGTACCTCACTACAATCTCCAATTAACTGATGAGTAAAATTAACTTGGTAGGTGTCACCGTTTTTGAGATGTTCTCTAATCTTCCCGATTGACTGACTGAAGCAGTTCTTGTCAATAGTCTCTCTAAGTTTAACCGCTTTCAAATCCACAGGAAGATCAATAGGTCTTGTTTCCTCAAACTCGGCAAAGATTGCCAAGGGGTAGCTGTGCTTCGGTCGGTGATTCAAGGAAGTATCTAGACCACTAGCAGCTTCATAACAGATGTATCCGATTGCGAAGTGACCTAGCTGGGATGCCGCCTCCACTTTGTCTAATACCGGCTTTAATTCGGCGGCTGTTTCTGCCACATGCAGCTCCACCAGACCGAACATTTCCATCCAACCGGAAGATGACAAATCGTAGAAAATTGCACTAGTCACTTCATTACAAATCATTTATACAAACCTATAGAAGTTCTCAACCATAAATACTGTCATCAATTTCCCTTCGCCACTTTTCGTTTCACAAAAAGTAGAACGGGTAATCAAATTACTCAGCCTATCTGATCAGATTTAAACAAATGAAACAAAGGCAGCTATAGAAATAATTTAAGGTTTACTTGATAACAGCACGGTTATGCATCTTCATTTTTCCTGATTGTATCTGAGTCGCTAAAGGGCATAACATGACGCTGAAAATTAGCATAATTTAACATACTTGCTCAGACAATCCCCCAGCCACCATCAACGTGCAAGCAAGCTCCGGTAACATACTTTGAGGCAGAAGAAGCCAAAAACAATATCGGACCATCGAGGTCACTTGCTTCTGCAAACCGCTCCAAAGGTATCTGTTTACGAACCTTTTCGCCTTGGGGTCCAGAGAGAAATTCACTATTCATCGGGGTGATTACGTAACCGGGTGAAACGACGTTGACGCGAATATCCTGAGACCCCAACTCCAAGGCCAATGTCCGAGCCAA
>NZXB01000008.1 GCA_002701765.1 Porticoccaceae bacterium | reverse complement strand
CTTATAAAAATAATGGGTCAAGATGTTGGTGGAGCCTAGCGGGATCGAACCGCTGACCTCCACAATGCCATTGTGGCGCTCTCCCAGCTGAGCTAAGGCCCCTTCTACTCTGGCCGCATGATAGGCAGGGTGTCTGAGCAAGTCAACAGCATATCTTTTAGCTAAAATCGTCTGCTTTAATCGTTAAAGATACTTGGCGACGGATTCACATATCGATAAACTTGCAGTCCCTCCCATTGAAATCTGCAGCTTTGGTCAAATTAGATACTATTCATCTTAGCCGTCATTTCCAACTATTTGTGGTCATCGTTGCAGCTGGCACTATTTTTCCGCTTCTCTATTTGAGACAAAATTTTGAGCTGTCGATTCTTCAATCTTTTGATTTAACCATCAGCCAACTCAGCAACTGCTATGCGCTAATGGGATTAACTTTTGCTCTGACCTACCTTCCGAGCGGTTGGCTAGCAGATCGCCTTAATCCTCGGTTACTTATTTTATACGCATTGTTGATGACTGGGTTGCTTGGCATATGGTTTGCGTCCATCCCTTCGTACCGAAATCTATTACTAATTTTTTCTGGCTGGGGGATTTCTACCGGCCTAACCTTTTGGGCGGCGCATATAAAAATTGTCTCTATTTTAGCCGGAGGACACTACCAAGGACGGTTTTTCGGCCTCTTGGATGGCGGTAGGGGATTAGTAGAGGCCATGTTGGCAACCGCAGCAATCTGGATATTTTCTTCTTACTTGGATAACGTATCTGGGGCCTCAGAGCAGGCTCTAAAACGAGTTATATACATGTATTGTGTTGCGATCGCCATAGCCATAGGACTAGTTTACTGCCTGTTAGATACCTCCAAATCTGGTCCACATTCCAAATCCTCTGGGAAACTTTTGATCGAATTAAGATTGGTTTTTTTACGCCAAGATGTTTGGCTTGCTGCAATCTGTATACTGTGCGGGTACCAATTGTTCTGGGCCACCTATTCCTTTTCAGCCCACCTCCAAGAAAATTATTCACTTACCGCTGTAACTGTCGGATCAATTACCGTCGCCAAGCTATGGATGCGTCCAGTTGGTGCGATCTCCACTGGCTATATTGGCGATTGGTTTGGGAGAGAGCATACATTGGGGCTCGCAATGTTATTCGCCACATGCAGTATCTGTGCTATAGCTCTGCTGCCAGCCTCAACCAAGACCGGAGTCCTAGTTGCAGTAGTTCTAGTTGCCGGCTTGGCGACCTATGCCGTGAGGGGGNTTTACTGGAGTACTCTTCATAACTGTGNAATTCCTGATCGATCCAAGGGTCTTGTAATCGGCCTCATGTCAATGGTTGGCTACCTACCGGACATATATCTNCCTCTTGTAAATGCTGCCATATTAGAANCATACCCGGGAAAACTAGGGTATCAGATATACTTCCTCGGCATCGCTGGATGCGGATTATTGGGGTGTNTCTCAGTTATCTTTTTGCGACGTGTTTCGTAGCTTACCTCTGTGCTGCCAAAAAATTAAATTTTCTGTTGATCAGCAATGAATCAAATTTGGAGGGGAATGGCCGGCGAAAAATGCTGTTAAATTTTCAAGCACCCGATATCCCATAGCTTCCCGTGTCTCGACAGTTCCACTTCCTATATGTGGCAACAATACAACGCGGTCTGATTTTAACAGATCTGGGTGTATTCTGGGTTCGTCTTCATAAACATCTAGCCCAGTTCCTGCTATCGAGTTGTTCTTCACGGCATAAGCCAGCGCTTTTTCATCTACTATTGAGCCACGAGCAGTATTGATTAAGAATGAGTTTTTCGACATAAGATCTAATGCATCGGAATCTATAAGTCCGCGTGTCTCAAGAGAAGCAGGGCAATGAATGCTCACAACATCAGATGTACTCAACAGTTGTTCTAGNGAGACNCGTGAAACNGCCAAACCAGCAAGTTTCTGTGATGGAACTTCTGACCGCGAAAAATATTGGATAGTCATGTTAAAACCATGGCCTGCTATCTCAGCGACTCGCGTCGCTATGCGTCCCATTCCCACAAGTCCGAGCGTTTTCCCTGTAATCCCAGTAGAGAGCATCTGCGTTGGACTCCAGCCGTCCCACTTATTTGCACGAATCCATTGCTCTCCCTCCGAAGCGCGTCGCGCAACCATTAGCATCAAAGCAATTGTTATTTCAGCTGTTGCCTCGGTCAATATACCAGGCGTGTTCGTGACGGTGATACCATTACGATGGGCTGCCTCAATGTCGATATGTTCGGTGCCAGCGCCATAATTGGCCAACATCTTGACCNTCTTATCGATACAATCGAATAGTCGCCCATCCAAACGGTCGGTCACAGTGGGACAAATCGCGTCTGCCGTCTTTAGAGCAGACTCAAACTCCTNANNTGTAAACGGATGGTCATCGACATTTAGNTCAACGTCAAATTGCTCAGCCAGCTCGGCTTCAACACGATGAGGCCATTTTCGCGTTAACACAACTTTAGGTCGTGCACCACTCATTATGTCAAAGCNCCAAAAACATCATTATGATATTTCCACTGTTAAATATAATATTGACCTTTTAAAAGGCTCCATATGACGAAGAAGTTACGAGTAAATTTTTGAAGACAATAATATTTATTCAAGGTCTGCATAAGTTTTTTCAAGTCTCTTCAATGCTTTCTTACTGACACCACCAAGCAAATCTATTGCATACCTCAAGCGAGCGCGCGACAAATCAGGTCCTAATATATGCATCGAGTCCATAACCGAGATTGAAGAACTGCTCCCAGCTATCGCTATAAATAGAGGTTCCAAGAACACTTTTAATTTCAGACTCATGGCTTCAGAGAGATCCTTAAGAGAAGTAAATATNCTTTCACGATCCCACACCTTTAATTTTTCTAGCCTCCATAAAGCATATTGGAGAATCTCAACAACCTCATCGCAACTTTTATGCGAGCAAAGAAGATCCGAACTTTTAATAGACAGCATGCCTGACACCAGATGGCCACCGAGTGGTGCGAGATCGGAAAAAGTTTCTATTCTTTGTCTAGCTAGAGGAAGGCAACGCATTAGGAAATCGCGATTTAGAGCCCACTCTTGAAGACGATCAGCCAATTGTTCATCTGCGAGTTCCTCGCGAATCCAAACCCCATTGAGCCAAGTCAATTTTTCCAAATCGAATACGGGNCCACCAAGAGAGATTCGTGATAAATCAAAAGCAGCTACCATGTCCGACAAATGAAATTTTTCCCTTTCGTCCGGCATTGACCACCCCATCCTGCCGAGATAATTGATGACGGCCTCTGGAAGATAACCCATCCGTTGGTAAAATAAGATGCTNGTCGGATTCTTGCGTTTAGAAAGTTTGCTCTTATCAGGGTTGCGAAGCAATGGAAGATGACAAAAGGTAGGGGTCGGCCAACCAAAAGACTGATAAAGCAAAACATGTTTTGGCGTTGAGTTAATCCATTCCTCGCCACGAATGACATGGCTAATGCCCATAAGGTGATCATCGACCACATTCGCGAGATGATAAGTCGGAGAACCGTCTTCTTTAAGTANCACCTGCATGTCAATTTGTGNCCAATCGATATTAATCTGCCCTCGCAGCATGTCAGTGAAAGTGCAAAAGCCTTCAGAAGGCACAAGCATGCGAATCACGTGAGGTTGCTTATCNTCTAGTCGTTTCTTGACCTCCAATTTACTCAAGGTACAGCAATNACCGTCATATCCTAGCGGCAAGTTCTCTTTCAGTTGCTGTTCCCTCAGGCGGTTTAACCTCTCAGGAGAACAAAAGCAATGAAATGCCTGATTTTTCTGCAACAATACTTCAACGTGCTCTCGATATATTTNCGTGCGCTCGCTCTGACGATAGGGCCCCATGGGTCCTCCAATATCAGGACCCTCATCCCATTCGATGCCCAACCAATGCAGGGATTCGAGAATCCTTTCCTCTGATTCTTTACTTGATCTCGCCTTATCGGTATCTTCGATGCGCAATATGAACTTACCACCTTTATGGCGAGCAAAAACCATGTTAAAGAGCGCTATGTATGCGGTCCCCACATGTGGATCACCTGTCGGAGAGGGAGCTATACGAGTGCGCACGACCATNTAAAAATCCAACTAAGTAATAGGGTGGGTTCAAAATCATATGAATTATACGTGCTACGACAGGGATGCCCAAGGGTACAGTCAGTTTTCATCAATCATGGAATTTTTTTGACGGTAACACACCTGCTATTTTGCGGTATTTTTCTATTGATCTAGATCTACANTNACACTTANATATNGCAAAATAAAAGTTGTCACGCGGGATGTGAAAGCTGCCATGTTGTACAATTTTAGGAACAAATTAGCCATTAATAATGCTCAAACCACTCGTCGCCAGAGGTCGCACCATCATGCCCATATTAGCAGCCTTCTCACTCGACGCGTTTCCATCAACCGCTCGCTTNGCAACACCTTGAAGNATAGCGGCNAGNCGAAAAAAACTAAATGCCATATAGAAATTCCAATTATGAATTTTTCCNAGCCCCATCCGATCAGAGTAGGTTTGAACATAAGCCTCTTCAGTTGGTATCCCCAGGGCGGCGATATCTATACCAAGTAAGCCTGACGAGGAGCCTCCAGCAGCATTTTTGGCCGGCAATCGCATTCCCATACATTGATATGCCAAATCTGCATAAGGGTGCCCTAGGGTTGATAATTCCCAATCAAGCACTGCTTTAATAGNCGAGTCGTCCCTAGTAAACATAAGATTATCCAACCGATAATCACCATGCACTAGTGATACCCTTCCATCGTCTTCAGGCACATTTTTTCCCAACCAGCCGATTAACTCATCCATTTCAGGGATGACCTTGAGTTCCGAGGATCGGTATTGAGCAGACCACCTGTCATACTGACGCTGGAAATAATTTCCCGGTTTTCCGTAATCAAGCAACCCGACTTTTCCAAGATCTACAGAATGAATGGCTGCAAGAACTCTATTCATTTCGTCNTAGCAACGGCNCCTCTGCTCGTTTGANGCTAGAGCNTCTAACGACGACGACCAATGAATATTTCCATCGCAATATTCCATAACATAGAACATTGATCCAATTACATCTGGATCTTCGCACAAGTGATAAACCTCAGCGACTGGCACATCTGTNTCGGCAAGCGCTTCCAAGACCCGATACTCACGATCAACGGCGTGAGCTGACTTAAGTAACTTACCTGGTGGCTGCCGGCGCAANACAAACTCCCCCACCGACGACTCGATCTTNAAAGTAGGGTTTGATTGTCCCCCAGGGAATTTCGTTGCGACTATCGGCCCTTTGAAGTTTGACTGATTGGCTTCAAGGTAACGACATAATTTGTTTTCATCCAGTGTCTGAACGTTAGAAGACATACTACCTACTCTTTTATCGGATTATCGTGGGACGAATCAGCCAAAAACCGAGGTCTGGATCTGAGATCCAGTAAACGGAATCTGAACATGATACAAACTTACCAAGGTTTGCTCATTTCCACCCCTGGCATGGAATTAAAATAGTGGATCTCTACAGCGCGATGGGCAATTTTCCAGACGCCCTGGCGTCTTTCAAATTGATCGATATAGGTTGCNCCAACCATTTGCACCTCATCTTCGGGGTTAGCTCCCATGCAGTCGACATTAGAAATACCTTCCGCATGATCATCATCAGTAAAAGTAATACAGAGGTTAGTGGTTAGGTGATGCGATTCACGCCAGACCGGATAAAGAATTTCATAGACAGCTTTTCGAATTCCCTCATGCCCGTGGAAGCTTCCAAACAAGGGTCCAATATCCCACACAGCATCTTCGTGCCAGATACTTATAAAGCAATCCCAATCTCTACGGTCAAAACCATGGCAATAGTTGGACACAAGGTCTCTCATAGAGTTGCGACTTTCAATTTCATCAAGACGTCTTGCCAGGGCATTCATTGCATTTACATCGATATTCGGTTCACTCATCTGGATTCGCTCTCGATCAATTATTTACNTAAAAATTACACTTTTTCAGCAGTAGTAGCCTTATTAGCGGCAATGTAACCGTAGGCCATCGACAATCCCAAAGGCCCGCCTGCTCCCCAGTAGGCCTCTTTAGATGGGCTTGCAATGCAGTTGCCTGCCCCATAAAGACCTTCAATGGGCTCGTCATTGCCATTCATAATTTGAGCATATTGGTTAACTATGGGACCGCCATTAGTGTCCAGAGTTCCAGAGGTCAATATGATTGCATACAGCTTACCGTTGGTGTCAATTGGGTGAAGAACTAGATTCGGATAAGGATTTTCAGGCCATCCAGTGTCCTGATTCATCGCGTTAAACGCTTGATTCCAAGCTATATCATTGTCTGATCCGCCGCGACCAAATTCCGTGTCGTTACCCTGCTCAGCATCCTGGTTAAAACTAAGAATCGTCTCTGAGAGTTGCTCTTCAAAATTCCCATCTAACGCCACTCCGCCAGTATTTTCAGCAATGGATGATAAACGCTCAGACAGATTTGCAGCAAGTTCCTTAATGCCACTCCCATTCACAGTGTAAGCATCCGAGCCAGGTGTCGTAGGAATGGGCCACCTCCCAGCAAAAGCCTCAGCACTTCGCTGGTCATACACCATGAACATCAGATGATTTGTAAACTCGGCCTTGGAGGGATCGTAAACTCCATGTATTTCAGCGCGATCATTGTAGTTCTTCTTCTCATTAACCACTCTTTTACCATATTTATTAACTTGCACCATCGAGTCACCAGGAACATAGAACACGCCGTAAGGAACCGCCCGGCTCAACATGGCCTGTTCAATTGGTAATTGCATGCGCCAAGCTCCAGACATATTACCCATCTTGGCACCAACATCTGTCGCGATCTTCATAAAATCCCCTGTCGACAGGGGCAAAGCACACGAGCCATGGACGGGCGTACGCTGAAAGTCTGCGACATAGTCGGTGTTGTGNGAATATCCCCCCGAAGCGAAAATCACTCCTTTTCTTGCCTTTATCGACACTTCCTTTCCATTCGCNATNGTTATCAAGCCATTTACACGACCATCGTCATCTGTTGTTAACTGTTCAGCAGAATGCTGGAGAAGGATGGGAATTCCAAGTCTGGTGACTGCCGCTTCCATTTGACTCATCATCTCAATGCCCTGCCCGATTTCGCCCGCCGAATTAACTACACCAACCGCACGGCCAGTGGGGACTTTGTTTTCTGGAACGTTATCAAGATAGTCTGGGGTAGGCCGATTAGCCGACCACATAGTCCACTCCACAGCATTGAGTGCCCTGAGTTCAATCAGGCGNTCAAGCGCCACAGAGGCATTATCGTAGAACGCCTCAAGAAGTGAAAATTCAGATGGGGAAAGTCCCAAGTTTGGCGCATCGGGATGATACTTCGTGGGAAAAGAAAAACGCGCAAGATATTGCAAGCAATCTTCTTTAGCATCATCAACCCCACGATCTCGAAGAAAAACGCTGTTGGGAACCCATATAACAGCNGCAGTTTGCATCGAAGTACCGCCATAAACACCCGCTTTATCTATGATAATNACCTCATCACCATTGTCTTTTGCTGTCAATGCTGCGGTAGATCCACCAATGCCAGTGCCAACGACAATGATATCCGTTTCTTGATCCCAANTTTGNANGCTAGGTGATTGTTGTTGAGCACATCCAGCTTGAGTTGCCAGCAACCCAANGGCTGCAGCACCCCCGGCCCCTGCAATCATCTTTCGCCGCGTGATATCGTTATTCTTTGTAGACATACTTCCCCCCAATAGACNTNATATTTTAATAGGANTAACNTACGCGATGTANACTAAAACACTGCCACAACTCGGGGTCAAATTCAATACTCACCTTTCAGCTCAAAACTAGGACTCAGTGAGGCTTTGACAACTCCAACAAATAATTAAAAAAAACGGGCGACCCCTGTCTCAGAATCGCCCGCTCTGCCTTCTGGCAATACTTTTCAGCCGTTAGTTATANTCGAATGTCATCTCGACACCAATGATTCGAGGGTCTTGAACCGCGCCATAAGACCAAAGAGGTTGCACATCATAACCCATAGTCCAGGCATCCTCGTCCGTCAGATTGCGTCCAAAAACGCTGAAGGTTATATCGTCTCTTCTATAGTTAATGGAAGCGTCGACAGTTACCACCCCATCATTCTCGATCTCAGGACTATTTTCGGTGTCCACATAGTGCTCGCCGATGAATCGGGCAGCTAACCTCACCCAAGCTTCACCGCCGGCGGTATCCCAGCTGTATGTGGCGTCAACGTTAGCTGTGAGATCTGGGGTGCGTCGCATATCCCTCGCGCTCAGATCCACCATGCCTGTCGGAGACATGAAGCTAAATTCATCGTACTCCGCATCAAGCAATCCGGCGTTTGCTCGAATATANAGAGCATCTGACACCTGTGCCTGAANTTCGACCTCTAAGCCTGAAATNGTNGCCGCACCAGCATTCTGTACNATTGACAACTGACCCGTAGGATTGTTTGGATCTGGGGCNTTGACTTCTTCTTGNTTATCCTGGAAATCCATTGTGAATACGCTAGCATTAAGACGGAGCCGGCCATCCATCCACTCGGATTTAAGTCCTACCTCGAAATTCTCAACGTCTTCCGGATCATAAGGAGTGCGAGCCTCTCCAGGTCCGCCAGATACTCTGCCATTATANCCCCCAGCGCGATAACCCGAAGACCAAGTTCCAAATACCATCATATTGTCGCTATAGTCATAACGCAAACCGACCTTTGGCGTAAACTTGCTCCAATCTTTTTGCGGATGATCNGGGCCGGTATTNGTCACACCAATCTGCATGGAAGTTTTCCANTCTTCAGTGTAGCGCCCNCCGAGNGTCATAACTAGGCGNTCACTAAACGCATANTCCGCCTCAAAAAACAGCGCCTCTGACTCGGATTCCTGCTTAGTATACTGATAAACATCCAAAGCCAAAGTCGGCGGATTAAACCCAATAAAGCTACGCATAGTCTGGGTATACTGNCCCTCAAATATGTAGAGCCCAGCAACTATGCTAAATGCACCACCNTCGTCATANGTCATCCTTAACTCATGGCTTTCCTGCTCATAGTCTGCGGGTCGACTGGTACCATAAAGCATGGCATCCTGCAGGTCCCAGGTTGATATAATGCTCTCATCGGTCTCAAAGAATCCATAGATATAGTCNATCGTCATGGAATCACTGACATCATAAGAGGCCTTGAGGATAGTTGTCTTTGACTCAAAATCAGATAAGCAGGGCACTTCAACAATCGTTCCNATCGGCGTTATATTNACACCAGGCACCGGNAGATTAGCTGCACTATACTCGGCAGTTGCNATGTCATATTTGTTACTCGTGCCAAAAGTCGAGGGGACATAACATTCTCCTCCCGACACTCGACGATCCCCAAACTGAGGTGTATTAACATCGGGCGCGCAGTAACCAAAGGCTGTACGCTCTATATTTTGGCAAAACAACCCAAGA
>NZXB01000037.1 GCA_002701765.1 Porticoccaceae bacterium | reverse complement strand
AATGCTAGTCTCGCCAAATAATTCTAATCCAATTGAAATCGGCGTTCTAGATGATAAAACATCCCGAGCGCGAGTATGCAAAACAGTCCCCGCATAACACAGTCTAGCTGGACCCTCTCTGCGCAGGCTGTGGGCATCTATTCTAGCAATCTGAGGAGTTATATCTGGGCGGACACCCATAGTTTTCCCACTCAGTGGGTCTACCGTCCTAAAAGTCAGTAATTCCAAGTCTTCTCCCGCCGCACTGTGAAGAGAGTCTGTGAATTCCAGCATTGGAGGAATCACCAAATCATAGCCCCAGGAATCGAAGAGCTTGAGCATACGACCACGTATTGCTTCTAAAAGTTGTGCTTGGGCCGGCAAAACATCGACTACGCCGTCCGGCAATATCCATCGATTTGAAACAACCATAATTCCCTCTAGTAGCGCCTATTGTTTTATCGCATGAGGATTAGCATGCTCAAACCCAACAACATACTCGTCAAGCCCACGGCTCGGATGTAACGCTGATCTATCGAAGTCATTGATAAAAGCAGACCCTGCCAGCGTTCAGGCATTAAAAATGGCAGAACGCCCTCAAACACCAACATCAGACCGACAGCTCTGATCATATCCTCCAGCACTCATGGCTCCTTGCTAAATATGGCGCATNGTCATCGCCATCTTGTAAACNCTTCAGCNANGACAACTGCATNGGCGAAAGATGCCATGTGACATTTTCANCNCATGTTAAGTANTAGGAACCGTCCTGATTCTTTAAATATTTGAAGAAATCGCTGTCTGGCTCAACCAGCATAATATCCCCTTTATTGGAGAAGGCAGCTTTATATGCATTCAGGCTGCGCATGAATGCATAAAACTCTTCATCTTGACTGAAAGCATCTGCATAAATACCAGCAGCTTCTGCATCGCCCTTGCCTCGAAGTTGCTCCGCATCTCTGTAAGCATTAGCCAGTTCGATAGTACGCTCTCTATCCGCCGAGGCTCTTATTTTCTCTGCTTGCTCCTTCCCCGTAGACCTCAGTTCAGTGGCTTCTTTTGTTCGCTCGGCCGTCATGCGTCGGTAAACTTGGTTACTTACCTCCGAAGGAAGGTCTATTCTTTTCACACGGACATCTACCACCTCCATGCCAAGACTCTGCAAAACCGTTTTATTGAGCCCTTCGGTAATGTTACTCATCAGCTCTTCTCTTTCACCTGAGACCACCTCTTTTAGTGTTCGATCACCAAATTGGTTACGCAATCCCTCATTTACCCTGTTTGCAAGCCTATTTTGTGCCACAGATTCAATACCGCCGGTTGCCTTATAATATGTTCCAACATCTTGAATACGCCACTTGGCATAGGAATCAACAATAAGTCGCTTCTTTTCACTGGTAAAGAAGGAATCTGGTTGCGCGTCAACTGTGAGAATTCGACCGTCGAATATGCGTACTTGCTCGGCAAAAGGGATTTTAAAATGGAGACCCGGCTGCAAATCATCATCCACTAGCTTACCAAACTGCAATTTCACTCCACGCTCGAATTCCGTAATCACAAAAAGGCTGTTGGCCAGAACAGCGAGAAGGANCGAAAATACCAGCAAAAATTTTGTCATCCTACTCATCTTCTTCCCTCCCCTTGTCTCACGCCACTGCGCTGCATCCTATTAACGACTTGGTCCACCACATTATTCAAATTTTCCTCTGTCAAACCTGCACTCCTTTTTGAAGCTTCTTGCGTTTGCATCAATTTATCAAGTGGAAGATACAACATATTGTTACCACCTTTAGTATCCAAAAGAACTTTGGTGCTATTCGTCATAACGCCTTCAAGCGCATCTAGGTAGAGCCTCTCTCTGGTAACAACTGGTGCTTTTTGATACTCGGTGTATAGCGACAAGAAGCGTTCGGTTTCTCCTTNCGCTTTGGAAACAACTTGAGATTTGTATGCCTCAGCTTCTTCTCTCAACCGCTGAGCTTCCCCGCGAGCTTGAGGGATAATTCCATTGTAGTATGCCTGCGCTTCATTAACGTAACGCTCGAGATCCTCTCGCGCTTCGATAACATCGTCATAAGCCGCCTGCACCTGAGTTGGGGGACGAGCTTCTTCAATATTAATCTTAACAACGTTAATACCACTATCATAGAGATTGAGGTAGTCTTGAAGTTTATCTTTAGTAGCTTGGCCCATTCGTTCCCTTTCAGTGGTAATAATTTCATCGAGCCCCGAACCGCCAACCACNTGACGCAGAGCGCTGTCGGTAGCCTGTTGCAATGTGATTTCAGGATTTTTAATATTCAGCACGAAGGCTTTGGCATCAGCTACGTTGTACTGAACGGTTANAGATAGCTCAACGATGTTTTCATCTTTTGTCAGCATCAAACCTCTTGCTGAATACTGGCGTTCTTCAGTCACTCGAACAGTTATGACCGAATCAATCAAAGGAGGATTCCAATGCAAGCCAGGTCCCACGGTTCCAGCATATTTTCCCAGCCGAAGTATAATAGCCTGTTCCTTCTCATCGATTTGATAAGTGCCCGCCAAGACCCAAAGAGCCGCAATCGCCGCCAATACCGTGTAAAAAATTGATCTTCCACCGAAACCGCCGGAACTGTCGCCGCCGGATCCGCCACCAAATCCAAAACCGGCAAATTTCTCTTTCAATTTTTGCAACGCTTCATCAATATCCGGTGGGGTTTCGTTGCCTCGCTGCCCACCCCAGGGATCTTTNCCTCCTCCNTGATCGTTCCATCCCATAAATAATCTCCAATTACTTGTTTGAGTTTTAAGTGCTCGATTAATCAAGCCCTTCTGATCAATTAATTCGAATAATCGAACTAAAAGAGTTGCCCGTAGCTATTTTTTAAAGCCATGTGCTTTGCTTAGACTTAATATTCCCGCGATCGCTTGTTATACAGCAGCCCCTATGCTATCAGGAATNAAAGCTGAAATTATCATTCTTCAGCAACAAAACTTTTGCATCTCTATCATTGTTGAACACCTGATGTTTACAAATCTCTATGTCGGTCCCAGCCGCAACCGGCTAGCCACTGCTAGTCTGAGATGCTCAACCCCAGCCCCCGAGCGACCAGAGAGGTAGACCGAAATTGGTTTGCCATTTGCATCTCTGTCCAAGCGAGGGTTTACAGCCTCTACTATATCAGTTTTGTTGTACACCATCAGCGTCGGGATCTTTTGCGCTCCGATTTCGCTCAGTACGCCCTTAACTCTNCTAACACTTAGGTTGACATCTTTAGCCGTCAAATCTACGACATGCAGCAAAAGAGAGGCCTGACATACCTCTTCCAAAGTTGCTCTAAATGCCTCAATCAACCTATGTGGCAAATTGCTCATAAATCCCACTGTATCGGCAAAGATTACTGACCCATAGTCATTTAAATAACCTTTNCGCATAGTGGGATCAAGCGTNGCAAAAAGTTGATTTTTCACAAATACATCCGCACGTGTCAATTGATTAAACAACTGCGACTTACCGACATTAGTATAGCCTACAAGCGATACNACTGGCAGCCCAGATCGTGCTCTTCGAAGTCGGTTTTGTTCTCGTTGTTTCTGAACCTTAATTAAACGGCTCTTAACCGTTGAAACTCGATTTCTTATAAGACGTTTATCAAATTCTAACTGAGTTTCCCCCGGACCCCGAGTTCCAATGCCTCCCTGCTGACGTTCCAAATGAGTCCAGCCACGAATCAATTTTGTCGCCAAATGCTGCAACTGAGCCAACTCTACTTGAAGCTTGCCCTCATGTGTTCGTGCCCTTTGAGAAAAGATATCCAAAATCAACGTCGTCCTATCTATNACCTTACAGCATAATTTAATCTCTAAATTACGCTCCTGACTCGCTGATAACGAGTGGTTAAAAATAACTACATCAGCTGCCAGTTTCTGGACATAAGACGCCATCTCAACGAGTTTTCCACTACCAACAAACCATTTGGGATGTGGAGCAACTCTAGACCCCAATATTACTTTTACAGGAAGACAGCCGGCAGACTGGACTAGGTTTTCAAACTCTTCCAAGTCATCTTGCTCTCTATCACCCGTTAGCTTGAGGTGAACCAATAAGGCCCGTTCTCCACCAGTATGCCGTTCTAGGAATAAGGACACGCGTATCTAAATTTAATCATCATAAGGAATCTCAGAGTCTTGTTCTTCTCCGCCAAACTGCTCGGACCCAGAACCGATATTCGCAAGCGGCAACTTCACTAGTCGCGACGGCACTATAGTCGATATGGCATGCTTGTATACCATCTGGCTGATGTTGTTCTTCAGCAAAACAACAAACTGATCAAAAGATTCAATGTGACCTTGAAGTTTAATGCCATTTACTAAAAATATTGAAACCGGAATTTTTTCTCTCCGCAGCACGTTAAGAAAAGGGTCTTGTAAGTTTTGCCCTTTGGACATCAAGGTTCTCCTTTATTTGAGACGAATGTTTAAAATTTAGACTCTATATTCTATTGCAAAGATTGGTTCGGTGTAGAGTTTTGCCTACTGGCCCACGATTTGTGAGATTGGGGTTCGAGATAGCATTTTCAACCATACATCGGCAATTTTTTTTGTCGAGAATAATTTATTTCCATCATCAATAGGAAGTAAATTTAGCTCGCTCCATCCNCGCATCCATGTTAGTTGCCGTTTTGCCAACTGTCGAGTTGCTNCTATTCCACGATTCAATGCCTCATCAAAANTTATCTCTCCCTCGACGAANCNCCATANTTGNCGGTAACCGACAGATCTTACAGCAGGCAGTTGACAATTTAGATCTCCTCTTCGATGCAGTTCTCTAACNTCCTCNGCAAANCCGCAAGCAATCATTGAAAGAAATCTCTTCTCAATTTTGGCNTGCAACAANCNACGCTNAGAAGGCATCATTCCAAANTGATGGATANAATANTGNTNCTTTANAGCNNTTGTTTTACGGTCTTCCCACCATGATGAGATTGGTTTTCCTGNGCTCATATATACTTCCAGTGCCCTGATAATTCGCTGCTTTTGATTTGGATGCAGTCGCTTGGCAGACAATGGATCAATTAGCTGCAATTGAGNATANAGACTTTGAATACCACTTTTTTTTATTTTTAACTCTAGTTCCGCTCGAATACTAGCATCAGCGGCGGGTAATTTAGNNAANCCATTTAATAAGGAATTAAAGTACATCATGCTCCCGCCGACTAGAACGGGTATTTTGCCCTCCGCCACTATGGTCTCAATTGCATTAAGNGCGTCTTCAACAAACCTTGCCGCAGAATATATCTCTGTTGGCTCTACGATGTTAATTAACCAATGAGGAATTCGATNCAGCATTGCAGAGGNCGGNTTGGCAGAACCTATATCTAGATNACGGTATACCTTCGTTGAATCAACACTGATCACCTCAGCTGGGAAATTCTCACAAAAATTNAAGATCAGATCAGTCTTTCCACACGCTGTAGGCCCCAGCAAAAAAATTATTGAAGGACGATCGCTAACGATAGATTTTGTTTCGACATCCNTCATCTATTGACCCCTTAAAAAAANTTTGTCCAAAGCTTCCAAGTCAAACTCACGCCATGTAGGCCTTCCATGGTTGCATTGACCACTCCTCTCTGTNGTTTCAAGATCACGCAATATTGCATTCATCTCCGATATCATCAACTTGCGGTTAGCTCGGATTGAACCATGACATGCCATAGTGGAAAAAATTTCATAGATATGCTCTCGAATTCTATCTGACGTACCAAACTCGGTCAGATCGGACAAAACATCTCTGATCAAACCAGACACGTCNGNATCCTTGAGAACAGATGGAACTTCCCTTACGACGACACAATCGACAGCNCTCCTATCGATTATTATTCCCAGTTTTNTAAAGATCTCGGCGAACTGCTCACAGATATTCGCCTCAGTTTCACTCACCATTAGGGTTTCCGGAACCAATAGTGGCTGTGAGNTCAACTTGTTNTTTTCAAANGAATACTTCATCTTTTCATAGAGAATTCTCTCATGCGCAGCATGCATATCGACGAGTATGAGTCCACTTGAGTTCTCAGCCAAAATATAGNCTCCTTTTAGTTGGGCCAGCGCGAAACCAAGAGGAGGGATGTCAAGATTGTCATCGTTCGCTCGCGAAGAAGTAAGGCCGCGGGAAGAATAAAGATCCGACAACACCGAGCCACTCGAAATGGAGTTTTTTGACATGGGAACTGATGAAGTGATCAAAGAAAGAGGTTGTGTATGCCCAAGTGTTGAAAGAGATTCAATAAGGGCATCATCAGAATACTCTGTCCTGTCTCTGGGACGAATATCAGCTAGAGCTTGTTTGAGGGTTTGAAAGATAAATCCATGAATGGCGCCGCTTTCCCTGAATCTTATCTCGTTTTTGGTAGGATGAACATTGACATCTATATCGGCAGGGGCGATTTCTAAATACAATACAAATGCAGCGTTCCTCCCAGCATAAATTACGTCTTTATAAGCTTGACGCACTGCATGCGAAACCACCTTATCACGAATACTTCGTCCATTAACAAAAAAATATTGCAGATCAGGTTGGCTCCTCGACGAGGTGGGTAGACTAATCCAACCCCATAGACGAATCCCACCTCGGTTGTTATCAATATACAAAGAATTCTGGATAAACGGCANTCCGCAAAGATCAGCAATCCTTCGTTCTTTTTGCTCTTGGCTTGATGCCGAACGCAATCTAAATCGCATCCGCTTGTTGTGTGANAGGACAAAACTGACATCAAAACGACTNAGGGCTAACTTTTTAATATTGGTATCGATATGATTGCACTCTGTGGCCTCCGTCTTTAGAAATTTCCTCCGAGCAGGCGTATTGTAGAACAATTCTCTAACTTCGACTGTCGTCCCAGCGGGATGCGCCACGGGAACCATNGCATTATCAGCATCTCGATCCCCTCCAACTATCTGCCAACCTNTGCCGCTGCCGATATTGGAAGTAAGCGTTAGTTGAGATACAGATGCTATACTTGCTAGCGCCTCACCGCGAAAGCCTAAAGTCTTTATATTATCCAAATCAGAAAGGCCTCTAATTTTACTGGTGGCATGTCGGCTGAGGGCGAGCAATAAATCNTNTTTTTNTATACCNCCACCNTNATCCCTCACTTTNATTAATTTGACACCACCGTTCTCAGTNTCCACCTCTATCGNCGAAGCGTGCGAATCTAAACTATTTTCAACCAACTCCTTGAGCACAGAGCCAGGGCGCTCAACAACTTCTCCAGCAGCAATCTGATCAGCCAACTGACGCGTCAGAACTCGAATAGTGGCCATTGCAATTTCTCCATATCTCGATCAATCATTTCGTTGGAATCATCAGTTTTTGGCCAACACGAATCTGTTGTGAGATCAGTTTGTTATGAGACGTTAATCGGCTAACTGAAATCTTGTAGCTGGCAGCTATTTCTGACAATGTGTCTCCTCTCTCAACGATATATATGAACTGCCGTTTTGAGAGATTTTTTGATAGCGCGGTGCCAGGAGGAGGATGGTCCAGATAATATTGCACCACTCCACTGTATATCGCCAAAGCCATTTTCTTCTGAAATTCTGGGGTGGACAACTTCCTCGCCTCTTGCGGATTAGAGATATAGCCAGCCTCAATCAGCAAGGACGGGATATCGGTGGATTTCAGTACCAAAAACCCGGCTTGCTCGACTCTTTTTTTATGGAGGCGCGTCAGGCTTCCAATATTCTTTAAAATATATTCACCCGCCGTCAGACTGCTACCCAAAGTAGCGGTCATGGACAAATCTAGCAGAACTGCCGCCACATCAGCAGATTTATCCCTAATATTAATAGAGCCAGCTCCACCAATTAAATCTGCCCTATTTTCTCGGTTAGCAAGAAATTTGGCGGTTTCACTGGTTGCACCTTTAGTAGATAAAGCGTAGACGGACGCCCCGCGAGCGGAAGGGCTCGTCCATGCATCCGCATGAATCGATAAGAAAAAATCAGCCCGATATCTCTGCGCTATAGCGGTTCGCTTGCGAAGCGCCAAATAATAGTCTCCTTCTCGAACGAGCAGCCCTGAGAAGTCAGGATCCTCATCAAAAAGTTTTTTTAGATACTGTGCAATCTTTAGAACGATATGCTTTTCGAGAATTTTTCCCGGACCCAAAGCTCCGGGATCTTCGCCACCATGACCCGCATCTATAGCAATAACGATTGATCGATTATCTGTCTTAATAATGTCTGAGAGTGATTTACTAACGGGAACCCGAAAATCGTATAAATCAATAACCAAACGATTCCCATATCGCTCATTTGCAGCAAGCGTAAAGCTTTTAGGATTAACCTCTTCTTTCAGATCAAAGACCAATCTCAAATGGTTTTTTCCTCGCTTACCTGTGCGAATCCTATCAATTGGCGTAACATCGAGTTTTATAGAATCGAAATTGGTCTTAAGGTCTGCGTCAGCCAGATCAACAACCACTCTAGCTGGACTTTCAAGAACAAACATTTTGTGGTCTATCGAATCGTCTAAATCAAGAACAATCCGAGTTCTGTCGGGCGACCTATACAACCTAACGCCTTCTATATCAGACGCGGCTGCCAGATTGCTGTCAATCATCATGATAAGAAGAGTGAAAAAAGTTATTATTATTCGCATGCAAAAAAAAATTATGTGTCAATTTTAAGCCAATTCCGAAAATTCCTGAATATTCTGAAAAACCCACTCTCCTTCACGAGAATTTGATCGCAGGTAAATCTTTCTTCCAAATTCTATTGGTTCAATAGCTATACATAAGTCGGCGGAANACACATACCGATCGCCCCTCTCNGGCCACTCAATTATACAGAGATACCCNTCATNCAAATAATCNCGNAAGCCGAGAAATTCGAGCTCTTCGGGATCAAATATTCTGTATAAATCAAAGTGATATATCATTCCGACCGACAACTCATAGGGCTCTACTACAGTATAGGTAGGGCTCTTCACTATGCCACTATATCCTAANCCTTCAAGTATCCCNCGAGCTAAGGTNGTTTTACCCGTTCCGAGATCTCCCTGTAGGGTTATTAAAAGGCCATTGGTAGCAAAGCTTGCAAGAAACTGTCCAAAGCTCCGCATGGCCGCTTCATCGGTAAACTCATAGATAGCCTCAGAGTAGTCGCTCAACTTCTTATACCTCTAGAGATTTCAATACTTTCATCGACTATGGTAGGATCGGAATTAAGAATGGATCCTATAAAAGATAAAATATCCGTGGCCGTCAAGCCAAGTTTGCCATATCGATGAACCGCTAAATCCGCTGCTTTGGAGTGAATACAACATCCCAACTCTGCTGCCACTTGCAAGGGCATTCCCTGTGCTATCAGTGATCCAACAATTCCAGTGAGTAGGTCTCCCATACCCGCCGTTGCCATAGCGGGGCTGCCATAAGGACAGATTCTCGGACCAGTTACCGCATCGCCAACGATTAATGTGCCTGGACCTTTAAGAATGACAGTGGCAGTATATTTTTCTTGCAGTGCACGTACCGCGGAAAAACGATCCTCCTCGACTACCCGAGCCGACGTACCAAGCAATCTGGCCGCCTCCCCTGAGTGAGGAGTAATGACCCACGACAACTCAGAAAAATTTATTGGCAAACGATCCTCCGCGATCAAATTAAGCGCATCTGCATCAACAACCATGGGGTGCCCAGCCTGAACCGACTTTTGCAAAAGCTGCTCCGACCATGCAGACTTGCCGAGTCCTGGCCCGATTATTAATACAGAAGCTGCATCCAACAAAGGCTCCAATTCTTGGCCCGAGTCGATTGCACGAGTCATCACCTCGGGTTGTCGCGCCAACATCGAACCGATATGCTCTGAGCGAGTACACAAAGATACTAATCCAGCGCCTGTTTGAATACATGATTGGGCAGCCAAAATAGCAGCCCCACCAAAACCTAACTCACCTCCGACAACCATGGCGTGACCGAAATGGTATTTATGTGCAGTCTTGACTCTCGTTGGCAAGTGACCCAACAACGAGCCCAGCCGCAAAATTTCGGAGTCCGAACTTTCAATGTTGTATGCCGCGATAGGAATCTCTAGTGAATCCAAGACTACTTCTCCACAAAAGGAAGATGCTTGGCCAGTCATCATGCCTCGCTTAAAACCAACAAAAGTGACGGTAAGATCTGCTTCTACAGCAAGATCAGTAACGTCGCCAGTGTCAGCATTGAGTCCAGAGGGCACATCGATAGCCACCACAGGCACTTTTGAAGCGTTAATTAATTTTATAGCCTCAATGTAATCCGAACCCATCTTACTGCGTAGCCCAGTACCTATAAGGGCATCGATAATTATGCCATCTGTTATCTCGCGGTCAGTTTTTTGAGACAAAAATTCCACTCCAGCTTTGACCGCAATAGATCTGGCATCAGAAACCTCAGCATTCTGCCTTCGCAAATCACCGACCTCTATAACCCTCACCCGAACCGATTTCTCAGCTGCTAGCGCCGCCACCAAATAACCATCACCCGCATTGTTGCCAATGCCACAGAAAATCGTTAACTCAGAAGGCACTCCAAACTTTTTCTCGATCCCTGTCATGACAGCCGCACTGGCACGTTCCATTAGTTTCGTTATACTAAGTGCATGTGCACTAATTGCACGCTCCTCAATGTTCTTAATTTTTTCAACCGTAAATGACCAGTCACTTATTGAATGTAAAGACATGACTAACAACACTCCTAGATCAACCAGTCGAATTATAATGCAGAAGAACAATTAAGCCGTGCAAAAAATTAACAGTAATACAAAAAATCTTGAGCTCCTCGCAAAAAAAATTAAGGATTGGGGAACGGATTTAGGTTTTCAGCAAGTAGCTATAGTCAAACCCGACCTGAGTCAAGCATCTGAAAATCTTCATTCATGGCTATCCGACGGATTCAATGGGTCGATGAAATGGATGGCTAATCATGGTGAGAAGCGTTATGTCATTGCTAATTTAGTCCAAGATGCCGTGCGCGTAATCTGTGTGAGATTGGATTACTTGACTGACGATAAAATGATAGCTGTACTCAAATCCAACGACAAGGCGTATATCTCACGCTACGCGATTGGAAGGGACTACCACAAAGTCTTGCGCCGACGACTTGCCAAATTGGTCTCAAAAATAAGATGCTCTCTTCCGGACATGCAATTGAGCCAGCGAGCTTTTGTCGATAGCGCACCGGTGATGGAGAAACCTCTAGCTGAGCAGGCTGGTCTTGGTTGGATGGGCAAAAACACGCTAATCCTNAACAAAACTGCAGGATCTTGGTTCTTCCTTGGAGAAATTTACACCTCTCTACCCCTCCCTGCAGACAATATCATTGAGCCGAACCNATGCGGGAAGTGCCGNGCATGCATNACTGCTTGCCCTACNAANGCTTTCCCCAANCCATATGTGCTCGATGCAAGNAAATGTATTTCATATCTTACGATAGAGCACAAAGGCAAAATACCCNNAGAACTAAGGCATCTAATGGGGAANCGCATTTTCGGTTGCGATGATTGTCAAATTATTTGCCCTTGGAATCGAGATGTCNCCAAAAGNAACGAAGCAGATTTCTCTCCGCGACATAACTTAGACTCTTCCGATTTGGCCACACTTTTCAATTGGGACAAAGCCGAGTTCATGGAAAAAACCAAAGGCATGGCGATCAGAAGAATAAGTTATGAAATGTGGCGCAGAAATCTTGCCATCGGTCTCGGTAACGCAGATGGATGTCACAAAATATTGGGTATTCTTGAGCAAAGCATGAATGAATTATCACCACTAGTGAAGGAACATGTTGCTTGGGCGATAGATATGCAAAGGGAAAAATTAAATGCTAAAAAAACTCCGTCTGTAATAACGTAATTCTTCAATAGAGTCATGAATATCATCCATTGCCCGATGAGTGCTTTGTTTTTTAAAACCATTCTGGGGCGTCGGCTTCCATCGCCTTACCAATTCTTTGATCGTAGAAACATCTACATTACGATAATGAAAAAAATTTTCTAGCTCCGGCATATGCTTCGCCAAAAATCGTCTATCTTGGCAAATAGAATTGCCACACATTGGAGACTCATCAGGTCCGACCCATTTGTTGAGAAAATTAATGGTCGTGAACATTGCTTCCTGCTCGTTAATTGCGCTCATCCGAACCCTCTCCGTCAGCCCTGACTGTCCATGCTGCCGAGTATTCCACTCATCCATTGAGTCCAAGATTGTATCTACTTGTTTAATCGCTAACGCTGGTCCTTCTGCTAAAACATTGAGTTCACTATCGGTTACTAAAGTTGCGATTTCAATTATCCGATCAGTCTCTGGCGACAACCCCGTCATTTCCAGATCTAACCAGATTAAGTTCAGCGGACTTTTAGATATCATATAGCAACCAATGTCATTCACTCAGCGCGCTCAATTTGCCCAATAACATTTTATAGCAAAGGACAATTCTTCTTAGAGTGATTATGCTATATGCTTGGGTGTCATGAAAAGAGGATAAGTAATTTTAGTCCATGAAAGAGTAGATAGATCAAACCAAGATATCACAGCACCGATGGTCACGAATGAAAATTAGTCAAAAGAAAGCTGCTGAGACACGACACTCTGAGATAATTGAAAAAAATGGGCTGTTAAGCAAGGCGATGTCCGGAGAAGTAATTTGTAACTTTGGCTCTCAACTGGATGTAGAAGGATGTGAAGACGCGTTCAAAGACAAAGTATATCGTTGTCATAAAAGAGCGAATGTAGAGCCATTAGTGGCTGGAGATCAGGTTCTGTGGCAACATTCGGAGCCATACGGGATAGTTATAGCCCGCAAACCAAGATCTTCTGAAATATTAAGGCCAGACAGCAGGGGTAGAATTCGCTCAATGGCCGCAAATATTGATTGCATTGCAATCGTCTTTGCTTGTGCACCAAAACCTCAATGCAATCTGATTGATCGCTACTTGGTGGCAGCTGAGGCTCAACACGTTCGTCCTGTTCTGATACTTAACAAAATAGATCTTCTCAAGGATCAGCATGCTTCAGAGATTCAAGTGCTTACAAAAGATTACCAGAGTATTGGCTATCGGATAATCAAAGTATCCGCGAAAACAGGAGAGGGAATGCCCATGCTCGAGAAGTATTTGTCTAAACGCATGGTTATATTCTCCGGTCAATCCGGAGTGGGCAAGACATCATTACTCAATTATCTAATGCCATCTGCAAATAGTCCGGTTAGCGCACTTTCTTCCAAAACCGACCAAGGAGCACATACGACCGCTGCTTCAAGACTCTATCGATTGAAGTCCGGAGGAAAATTGATTGATTCTCCCGGAATCCGAGATTTTTCACTGAATCATTTAGATAAAAAGAATATCATTGATAATTTTATCGACTTTCAGCCATTCTTGGGCCACTGCAAATTTCGAGATTGCACACATAGAGATGAAGCAAGTTGCGCACTGCTTAGCGCCGTTCGGGAGGATTTAATTATTAGTAAACGTTTGGAAAGTTACCATAAAATCATGGATAGCCTGCAAGATACAAAGGCTCAGCGCTAAAGTCGTCTCCAATTAAAGGCCTCGGAATTATGAAAGAAAAATATTCTCTCGAAGACCTGCGTTACTTAATGACTAGACTGAGAGATCCCGATTTTGGGTGCCCTTGGGATCAAAAACAGACATACCATAGCATCATTCCTCATACCCTTGAGGAAGTATACGAAGTCATCGATGCCGTTGAAAATTTGAATTTTATTAATCTTCAGAATGAGTTGGGCGACCTGCTTTTTCAGATCATATTTTTGTGCCGTCTAGCTGAGGAGGACAAATATTTTAATTTAGATGATGTAATCAATTTAGTAACTGGAAAACTGTTAAGAAGACATCCACATGTCTTTCCGGATGGATCATTAGTATCTAGAGGTAATGACAAGATTACTGTCAATTCGAGTGACATTGTCGATAGTTGGGAAGAAATAAAAAAGAATGAACGCAAACTAAAAGGTAAGGTTGGTGTTCTAGATGATATACCCAATGCGTTGCCCGCAAACAAACGTGCTATGAAGCTTCAAAAGAGAGCATCGAATATTGGTTTCGACTGGGAAACTAGCGGAGATGTGCTAAACAAAGTTTATGAGGAATTGAGCGAACTCGAGCAAGAAATGGAGTTGGAAAATAGCTGCAATCTAGAGGATGAATTGGGAGATCTAATGTTTACTATTATAAACCTTTCTCGACATCTGCAAGTAGATCCGGAGAGTGCTTTGAGAAAAGCTAATCAGAAATTCACAATGCGACTTAATTCTATAGAAAAATTGGCTCCCCAAAATGACATTACAAAACTGTCCCAACATGAGCTGGGTAAAATGTGGCTAATGATTAAATCTCAGGAGTGACTATAGATTTTTTAATTACCGAATTTGTTCAGAATGGAGCCAGTTTTGTGCTATTTTTGTTCAATGTAAGGTATCACGATTAAATATGAATGGTTTTATATCTCTCCGAGAAACGATAGGTAAATTTCATGCTCGTTTAATCACACGCCAAAATCTATAATTTTTGAAACTAAAAAATTAGTTAGGATGGAGAAGATGATGAAGATGATCTTATTAGGCCCTCCAGGCGCAGGCAAAGGCACACAGGCACAATTTGTGACTGAGCACTTTGGAATTCCTCAAATTTCTACTGGGGATATGCTCAGAGAGGCCATTAAAGAAGGGACAGCGCTGGGTGTGAAAGTTAAAAAAATTGTGTCATCTGGTGCCTTAGTTCCTGATGACATAATTATTGCTTTAGTCAAGGAGCGCATCTCGCAAGACGACTGTGAGAGTGGATTCCTATTTGATGGTTTCCCTCGAACTATTCCTCAAGCTCAAGCGATCGATGATGCCGAGATCTGTCTTGATCTTGTTATTGAAATCGCCGTAAGTGATGTAGAGATTGTTACCAGGCTAAGCGGTCGAAGGGTGCATAAAAGCTCGGGCCGCACCTATCATGTTCTGCATAATCCCCCACAAAAAGCGGGTTTGGACAACGAAACAGGAGAGGAACTTATCCAACGTGAAGATGATCAAGAGGAGACTGTACGAAATCGACTAGATATTTACCATCAACAAACAAAACCATTATTACAATTTTATCAGCAACTCAACGAAAGGAGCGGTCTTCCAAAACTTTATCAAGTAGATGGGCTCGGGCATCTTTCCGAGGTGCAGGAGAGAATCTTGGATGCATTAGAGTCATCCGATTGATTCTCTCAACCAATGCGCGATCGTGAAAATGACCTCTAGCGAAAGTGATTATGCCGTCACAAGATTTCAGTAACTCAATCTTAAAACAGTTCCTGTTCAAATTTTAAAGGAGATGAAATTGTCAGTTATGCTAGCGATTGAAACGGCAACAAAGCCATGTTCCGTCGCATTTCGTGCCAACGAAAAAATCTATACCTTTTGCTCCGAAAATGAGAAATCGAGCAGCCAAAAAGCTCTCCAGATGATTGACGATGTATTGCGGGAGGCACGTGCCAGCATAAATGACGTTAAAAGTCTTGGAGTAACGGTAGGCCCGGGTTCCTTTACTGGACTTAGGATCGGGTTCTCTATAATCCAAGGTTTAGCTTTCGCACTAGATCTTCCGGTTTGTGGATTGTCAACCCTTGAGGTGTTGGCAGCGACTTATAAACGCACCAATGATCTCCGGGAAGATCAATTACTGATCACAGTAATTGATGCCCGAATGGGACAATTTGCAATTGGAGGATACCGTTGGAGCGGAAGCCGATTCGTCAGGGAAATCAACGATTGCCTGATGAGCCAAGAGGATGCGAGAGACCTAGCGAAAACTCGAAAGCCAATTGCAGTGGTCGGGGAAGGAACTAAACTTTTTCCCGAAAGAAAGTCAAAACACTGGGATGTCATAGATCTATATCCAAGCGCAATCGATGTTTGCGAATTAGCCAATGATTATGAAAAAAGAAACCTCCTTACAGCCATAAGTGACTTAGACCTAGTCTATTTGCGCGGACCAGAGGCATGGACAAAACAAAGAGGTTAATTGCAAGTGGATAACTATCAAGCTGCTCTGCTGGCCATCATTCAAGGAGTAACGGAGTTCTTGCCAGTATCTAGTTCTGGACACCTGCTGTTGCCGACTCAAATCCTTGGTTGGGATGATCAAACTTTAGCATTCGATGTAGCTGTTCACGGCGGCTCTTTGATTGCAGTCATTTTTTTCCTGCGGAACGAACTCAAGAAACTGATTGCAGCATGGTGCAAAACCATATCAACTGGCAGCAGCTCTGAAGACACCAAGCTGGCATGGCAACTAATATTGGCATCTTTCCCTGCGGCCATTTGCGGCTGGGCTTTTGCCTCAGTTATTGAACGAAATCTCCGAGATATTCTAGTCTTGGCCTCAACAACCATATTTTTCGGTTTGATTCTCGGCTTGGCAGATTTTAAAGGTACCAAGAACAAGGTTCTTAAAGAGATGACTTGGTATCACACCACTCTGATCGGATTGTCACAGGCATTAGCGCTGATTCCTGGGACATCGAGGTCAGGGATAACCATTACATCCGCTCTAGCTTTAGGGTATTCAAGGGAAGACGCGGCTCGTTTTTCATTCCTAATGTCTATTCCAATCATCACAATGAGTGTCCTATATAAAGCCTCACAATTAGGAACGAACGATTCAATAGACTTCATACCATTAGGCATCGGGATAATTGTTTCCGCCGTGACAGCATACTTTTGCATTCGAAGTTTTATGCTATTTGTGACTAAAATTGGGATGCTACCCTTCGTCATTTATCGTATATTGCTCGGCTCAGCGCTGTTTTGCGTGGCATATTCTCAGTAAGCTCAAGCAGTTTAACGAACAAAGTTAAAAAAAAATTACAATGAACTAGGTTTAATTTAATGAAAAAAACTCACAATAAATTAAGCAGAGATCTCAGAGATTTTTTAGATCTTTCGCCAACTCCTTTTCATGCAACGGAGCAGTTATCAAAAATGTTGATGAGCGGAGGTTACGAAAAGCTCCATGAAGAAAAAGAATGGATACTCAAAAAAGGAGGCAGATATTTCGTGGTCCGCAATGATTCCTCGCTAATTGCATTTGTGATGGGTCACTCCGATCCACTCAAATACGGTCTAAGAATTGCGGGGGCTCATACTGATAGCCCCTGTCTGATGATTAAACCAAATCCTGACATCACAAAAAATGGNTATTTGCAGTTGGGTGTTGAAGTCTATGGTGGTGCATTACTTAACCCATGGTTTGATCGAGATTTGTCGATCGCTGGCAGAATCATCTTTCAGAAAAGTAGTGGTGAACTTAAGGCAAAGTTAATTGATTTCAAGCGTGCCGTAGCCATCATACCAAGTTTAGCCATTCATCTCGACCGCGATGCAAATAAGAACCGCTCAGTAAATGCTCAAACCGATATTCCACCTATTCTNATGAGAACAAAAAATAAACAAAATTTTCGACAGCTTCTGGAAAAGAACTTTCTATCAATGGGAGAAAAGGTTCTGGATTACGAACTATCATTCTATGATTTTCAAAAAGCATCTAACATTGGCATCAATGGCGAATTTCTAGTATCAGCCCGTCTTGACAACCTTCTCAGTTGTTATGTTGCCGCAAAAGCGATCTCTGCTGCGGATGGGGAACATAATTGCGTCCTAGTCTGCAGCGATCATGAGGAGATTGGAAGTGTGTCGTCATCGGGCTCCGACGGACCTTTCCTTGAGTCAATACTTGAAAGAATGGTAGGAAATGATTTAGTCCGAGACCGAGTAATGAGACGGTCACTTTTCATTTCTTGTGACAGCGCGCACGCAATGCATCCCAACTATAAATCGATGCATGACGATAGGCATCAACCTATTATAAATGAAGGCCCGGTGATAAAAGTAAACGCCAAACAGCGTTATGCAACCAATAGCATCACATCAAGTATTTTTAAAAAAATTTGTTCAGATGCCAGTATACCTTTACAAACTTTCGTTTCCCGAAGTGATATTGGTTGCGGCAGCACGATCGGCCCAATTGTTTCTGCCAGGCTAGGNATTCCAACACTTGATGTCGGTATACCTCAATTAGCNATGCATTCATGCCGAGAGACCGCTGGTGTAAGGGATCCAAATTTTCTCGAAAAAGGATTAATTAAATTNTTCGACTATCAGGAACCACTCGCAATCACAAACCNGTAACATACCAGAAGCTAGATTCAGGGAAGCACGCTTATCATGAAGAAGAACAGAGTATTAACAGGAATTACTACAACGGGTACTCCTCATCTTGGCAACTACATTGGTGCGATCAAACCAGCAGTAGAGGCGAGTCAATCCGATCAGATTGAATCATTTTTCTTTCTTGCCGATTACCATGCTTTAATAAAAACACAAGACAAGAGTTTAGTTCATCAATCAACCAAAGAAGTTGCTGCATGTTGGTTGGCACTCGGGCTGGACACAAGCAAGGCTATGTTCTACCGACAATCAGATATACCTGAAATTCCTGAGCTAACTTGGCTATTAACATGCATGACTGCGAAGGGTTTGATGAACCGAGCCCATGCATATAAAAGCGCAGTTCAAGATAATTCTGCGACGGGAGAGGATGCGGATCACGGGATCACAATGGGTCTTTTTAGCTATCCAATATTAATGGCAGCGGACATCTTAATGTTCAATGCTCAAATTATTCCAGTGGGTCGGGATCAGGTGCAGCACGTAGAAATGGCTCGAGATATTGCGCAANGGTTTAATCATCATTACGGCACATTNTTTGAATTGCCTGAGGCTCAGATTGACGAGAGTCATGAAACGCTNCTAGGTTTGGATGGCCGAAAAATGAGTAAGAGTTATAAGAACACGATACCTATTTTTCTGTCAGAAAAGCAACTGAGAAAGCATGTTAATAAAATAAAAACCAACCTGCTTGAACCCGGAGTGCCCAAAGATCCGGAAACCTCGATCATCTTCCAGCTATGGAGGGCGTTTGCAACAAGCGAACAAATTCAAGAAATGAGCCATCAATTCTCCAGNGGCATTGCTTGGGGAGAAGCAAAGCAGTTATTGTTTGAACTNNTCAATAGCAAATTAGAAAGACCCCGAGAAATNTATNATGAGCTAATGGCAAATCCTGATCAAATAGAATCAGTTCTTCTTGATGGAGCAGAGAGGGCNAGGCATCATTCACTAGAATTTATTAAGGAACTGCGCGCCGCAGTAGGAATCCAATCTCTTAAATAGCTTATTAATCCATCTGATATCGTAGATATATGCGTATTATGACTATGCTAAGGTACAATGCCGGACGTTAATTAAAACAAACTGTTGGAGTTTAAAAAATGAAGATCGGTTTCAAGAATTTATTACTATCTGCATCTGTTTTGTTATGTGGCTGCAGTTCAGATGCGGTTAATCTGGGTTTCAAGAGAGACTTAACTGGTTTTGATAATGCATTGGCCGAGGTCGAGAATAAAAAACAAGCAGCGCTGCTTGCAGAAGCCCACAGTGCTGTAGCTGAGCGTATTGCCCCGGTTGGCAAGGTCACAATGAAAGAAGATCTGAGATCCGTGAGCACTGAAGTTGAAGTTTCCGTCGCTTCAAAAAAAGTTAGGCTGTCCGAGGGGTCAGAACACACAGTCAAAATGCTCAACGCTGGCGATGGTGGTACCATGATTTTTGAACCAGCCGTCATAAAGATCTCCAAGGGAGACACCATTCACTTTAAAGCCACTGATTTGTCGCACAATTCAGCCTCTATTGAAGGGATGATTCCAGAAGGCGCAGCGCCTTGGGCGGGCATTATGAATCAAGACATTAGCGTAACGTTTGACACCGAAGGAGTTTATGTTTATCAGTGCGATCCGCATGTAATAATGGCCATGGTAGGAGTGATTCAGGTTGGGGCAGCAGTCAACATGTCTGCTGTTAAGGAGTCCGCGGACAAGTTCGAGACTCGTTTTGTTATGAATAATGATCGTTTGAGCGAATACTTAACAAGACTCTAACANCCGATCAAGTCNNAGATGAGAANAAAGCCATCTGCNTTTCTCATTTGCATGTATGCAAAATATCAAGAAATAAGAAGCTATGTCTTAAAGCAAGGATGCTGGTTTTCAACAGTGTGTTAATCTTCATGGAGTCTAAGTTATGTCGGGTCAGAAGAAGATAAAATCACCGCAACCAACTCCAATTGTATCGCCGACAATGCTTCGGCGAGAAAACNAGGCCANGTCAATCCAGCATCTGTCTATGATTCTAACGCCGTTCTTGCCATGGTACCGGCATGGTATGAAATCAACTNTTGCGTGATCTCGAAGCCTAGGGGTTATGCCTGATGGGAATCTAAACTGCCTACAATAATGCTATTAATGTGTTGGGAGTTACGGCCGCGATGCGCTCTTGTAATTCGAACAACCTCACTTGAGTCAAAGCAGATTTGAGTTTTATGATGGCGGGGAGCAGTTAATCCTGGTGCCTCAAAAGATCTCTTGTTTCATGCGAAGTTCTCGAGAGTCTCAGTATGCTTTCACTAAAAAAGCTGGCGTTATTCGTCTGCTCTCAGCTTGAATATTACGAATGAATAATCCTCGGTCCTGCGTCAAGNATGTCCTGAGAAGGCGAAAACTTAACAATATTTTCAATGAACAGTTTAGCTAAGGCAAGTGCTTGACTGTCATATTGCGCNTGATTGGGCCAATTCTTTCTGGGGTTTAGATATCTTTTGTCTACACCTTCCACATCAAGTGGAATATTAAGATTAAAAAGACTTAAATGCTCTGTTTCACAATCCTCGAGGAGCCCTTTTGTGATNGCTGTGATTATGGATCTGGTAACTGGAATAGGAAAACGAGAACCAGATCCTTCTGCACTCCCCGATCCACCAGTCCAACCAGTATTGACAAGATATACTCTTGATTGAAATTTTTGAATTTTATCCATCAAAAGCTCTGCATACACTTTAGCCGGTCGCGGCATAAATGGTGCNCCAAAACATGTCGAGAAAGTNGGATGGATGCCTGCTGCTGCGCCGACTTCAGTGGATCCAACCCTCGCCGTGTAACCACTTAAAAAGTGAAAAGCAGCACTCTCTTTAGTTAGTATTGAGACAGGCGGCAACACACCGGTCACATCACAAGTCAGGAAAATAATATTGCGGGGTTCTCCAGCCTGATTTTCAACCTTTCTTTTTTTGACATGCTCAAGCGGGTAGCTGCATCGACCGTTCTCGGTCAAAGAAGTATCGCTGTAATCTGCAACGCGACGCTGGTCACTTATTACAACATTTTCTAGAATTGACCCAAAACGAATTGCATCCCAGATCACAGGTTCATTGGTTTTGCTAAGATTAATGGTCTTTGCGTAGCAACCGCCTTCAAGATTAAAGACGCATCCATCTGTCCAGCCATGTTCATCGTCTCCAATAAGGTAACGATCCGGATCCGCCGACAAGGTGGTCTTACCCGTGCCTGAAAGCCCGAAAAAAAGCGCTGTATCTCCTGCCTCTCCAACATTAGCGGCGCAATGCATTGGCATGACATCATTGTCTGGGAGGATATAATTTTGCACTGAGAACATAGCTTTTTTAATTTCGCCTGCATACCGCAGACCCGCAATCACGACCCTGCGGCTTTCAAAATCTATCAACAGTGCACTATCACTGTTTACACCATCTCTTTTTGGATCACACTCAAATCCTGATGCATGAAGAATTTCCCAACAAGGAAGGGCTCTAGGATTAAATTCAGCCGAGCGAATGAACATATTTTGTGCAAAAAGAGCATGCCAAGCTGTCTGTGTCGTAATTGATATCGGGAGATAGTGGTCTGAATTTTGGCCGACATGAAGATGAGAAATAAAGCGATCTCCACCGCGAATACATTCGTCTACTCGTTTCCAAAGATTATCAAACCTTGATCTGTCAAATTCCCGATTTACAGAGCCCCAGTCGACAGTTTTAGAGGTCGTGGGATCTTTCACAATGAACCTGTCAGAAGGAGAACGACCGGTTCGTTTCCCCGTCAAAGCTACTAAGGCTCCTGTATCTGCTAGTCGTCCTTCGGCGCCTAATAGAGCACGTTCTATCAATTCCGCGGAACATAAATCAGCGAAGACTCTTCCTTTATTCATGCATTTTTTCTCTTATTTTTAAGGCTCGAGCGCAGCAACGAGCGCCTCCGCGAGTATATCAAAGATTTAAAGATATTATTCCGTTTTGTCCGATAGACAATGAGCTATAGACTTTTTGATTCTGCCCAAAGATCCCCTCAAAATCAGGCGGTAATGATACTCCAAATTAGTGCTCGTTAAAATTATATTCGGCATCAGAAAAAGCGTTGCATTCTCCAATGAGATTTTTCTAGTGCTCCTAATTCGATTATTCACTTAATATTGGAAACATCGTCAGTTATTTTTAAGAAAAAAACAGATTGCATGTGGTGCGATGGTACATGCCTCTCATTGTTGGTGCAATTCAGGATCCAAGAAACTTATGAATTAATCTGCGCTGTTTTTTGTTCGGACGCCTAGTCGACGAGGAATTACTTTGTGCCAATTGCCGCTTGGCTCTCTCGATTTCGCGCTTATGAACACTTTCCGGTGTTTCCGCGTAAAGAGTTCTTGCGCTAGCTGGGCTGCTTCGCCGCTCGGCGAGACCTTTAATCTCTATGATTAAATCATCCAAATTCGTTCGAATCAAAAGCTTATCATTTATCTCTATTTGTCGGCTCGGTTTTACTTTCTGTCCATCCAACTTCACCTTACCTGCTTGAATAGCAACCTTGGCCAATGGACGTGTTTTATAAAAACGTGCAGCCCAAAGCCACTTATCCAAACGCACTTTATCCATGTCTTAACTTTAACAATCTGAGATCTTTAATTCATCAAAATCATTTAGCGCCACAAACTCACTTGGCTCGCATAACCCACCAAAACTGTCAGGTCGAGCGATTGTCAGGATATTGGCGACACCAAATTCTTTTGCTGCGCATGCAATTGCTTCTGAATCATCTATGAAAAGTGTTTTATTCGGATCAAAAGCAAAGTTTTTCCGAAGCGCAAACCAGAAATCTTGACGCTCCTTAGGGTATCCTAGTTCATGTGACGAGATTATTTTATCCAAATTCTGGCGTATCGTCGTCGCAGCAAATTTGATACCCATGCTATTATGGTCAGCATTGGTGATTAAAATTCGTTCTTTACCCTTAATCCCCAGGTTAATAAGAAATTCAGATACTTTAGGTCTCTCGCGAATTAAATGTTTCACCTCTCGTTTCAGCGCCACTACGTCTAAAGACAGTTCACGGGACCAAAAATCGGTCGAATACCAATCTAGGGTCCCTTCTTTCTCTTTTAGTCGCCTAATTAAAGTACTCTTTACGATAGATAAATCCAAATCAAAAACCTCTGCATATCGCAATGGAAGATGGGTCCTCCAAAAAAAATTGTCGAAATGCAAATCCAACAATGTTCCGTCCATATCTAGCAGGACTGTATCGATCTCCGACCAGTTAAATAACATATGGCACCAGATGTTGACTATTTGGCATACAAACAATGAACGCTTTACTTAGTAGACGAATCAAGAAATTTAGGTACACTGTAAACTCATCTTTTGAGCAAGTACAGAATGAGACGCAAGTTAATCAACTCTATATCAAAACTTGCAATAGACGCAGGAAATGAAATTCTTAGAATCTATAAAAGCACTGATTTTGAAATAAAAACAAAAAGCGATGGCTCTTTGTTAACGGAAGCAGACCAGGCAGCTCATCAGATTATTATCGAGGGACTGTCAAAGCTCGATGTTAATTTGCCGGTTTTATCTGAAGAATCGACATCCATAAGCACTGAAGAACGGGCCTTATGGAAGCGTTACTGGTTGGTTGATCCACTCGATGGGACCGCCGAGTTTGTAGAGGGAAACGGTGAGTTTACGGTTAATATAGCTTTAATCGAAAATCATGAACCTCTTCTTGGTGTAGTGCATGCTCCAGTCCTAGGCTTAACGTACCTAGGCGGAAAAAATCTTGGCGCAATGAGGCGCGATGATGAAGGAGAGAGAGTAATAAAATGTCGAACTATGCACTCAGTAATGGCAAGTCAGGAACTTATAGTAATAATGGAGAGCAGGCGACATGCCGAAGGCGGGGNCAATTCTCTATTAACGAAGATTCAGAGTAAAATTGGCGCTTATGAAACAAGAAACATGGGAAGTTCTCTAAAAATCTGCTATATCGCTGAGGGAAAAGCTGATCTTTACCCTCGGTTGGGTCCTACGAGCGAGTGGGACACAGCCGCCGCACACGCAATTCTAGAAGCCGCCGGTGGGTCGATTATAGATCCAGATTTTAAGCCGTTAAGTTACAATTCAAAAGAAGATTTATTGAATCCTTTTTTCTTCGCAATNGGTGATGCCAATTATGATTGGTCATCCGTGATAAAAGATTAATCTGGTTCTCCATCAGGTTAAAACTAATACAAGAGGTCATCTGGCAATGGACTGGCTCCATCATCAGGAAACGCAGTTGTCTCCTCCGGATTGGCAGGCACATTTTCGTTCTTAAAATATTCATATAATCCATCCTGATTGGGACCGACTCGTTTGCCGCTTTTAGGATCTATCTTAACTCGGACTATGCCATTGGGCTGCAACCGCTCAATTTCTGGCTTTTCATGCAGGACCGAACTCATGAAGTTAATCCACATGGGTAAGGCGGCCGAGCCCCCATACTCCCTTCGGCCTATGAGAGAATTATCATCAAAGCCTACCCATGCTGTAACNGCTAAGTGGGGAGTATAACCTGAAAACCATGCATCTCTGGGACCATTTGTTGTTCCAGTTTTTCCACCTACATCAATACGATTAAGTTTCTTTGCTTTTACNCCTGTGCCGCGAATAATTACATCTTTNAGGATTGAATCAATAATAAAAGACGTTCTAGAATCAAGGACTTGTNTAGCATTTTTTCTCGCGCTAGGACGACTTTTCTGCAGTGCTAACTTTATAATTTTTTGGCTCTTCCGCTCATCTTGGGACAATTCTTGTCTACTCAACTCATCAAATAATTCTTCTAACTCATTATCCAAAGTCATATTGTCATCGGCGCTCACTTCGATCTTTTGATCATCTTTAGCATTGCACTCAGTGCAAACGGTATCTGGTTCCGAATCGAACACAATATTACCTTTCCTATCGATGATTTTATCTACCACATAAGGTTTAACTTTANAACCGCCATTCGCAAAAACCGAATATCCAGTGACAATTTGCAATGGTGTCAATGCATAGCTACCCAAAGCCAATGAAAGATCGACCGGCATTTCTCCAGTTTCGAATCCAAAATCCTGAAGGCCCTCCAATGCTCGGTCTATCCCCAGCCGCCGCAATAATCTAATAGACACGAGGTTACGAGATCGATATAACGCTTCTCGAAGCCGAGTTGGGCCATAAAATTTCCCNCCGTCATTCTCCGGACGCCATGTGTCTTCAAGTTTAGAATCATTNAAAACAACCGGAGCGTCATTAAAAATTGTAGCCGCAGTAAATCCGTTTTTAAGTGCCGTTGCATAGACAAAAGGTTTGAAATTTGAGCCNGGTTGNCTGGTGGCTTGTGTTACCCGGTTGAAATTACTGTGTCTCCAATCAAATCCTCCAACCATAGCTCGCAGAGCTCCATCACTCGGGTCCATTGCCACCATCGCTCCTTGAATTCTGGGAAGTTGGGCGATCCTGTAACGCCCAAACGAATCTTTTACAACTCGAATAAGGTCACCTGGGTCAAACAGATCACGCGGAGAGCTGACAGGCTCGGATACTGCGTCCACTGTCCTATACAATCTTACGCCGTCAGGATCGTCTTGCCACTCAAGCGTATGCAAACGATCAGCAGCATCAACTAATATGGCATAATCTTTTTCAACGTCGGATACAATCATAGGCTCTAACTTTGCATATTTAGGTGTTTCAGCAAGCACCTTGAGCCAATCCTGAGGTTGAATTGCTGATCGCTCTGGACCACGATAACCATGCCGGCGATCGTAAGTTAATATGCCTGNTTGCAAAGATTCTACAGCNTGTCTCTGCATNCGAGAATCAATCGATGTGATGACAGAGTAGCCTTTGGTATATGCCTGAAGGCCAAATTTTCCNACTACCTCTTGNCGGACAAGCTCTGCTGCATAAGCCGCCTCCAATTGCGAAATTGAGCCNTGATAAGATGNACCATCGATTTCACCAATTGCATTTTGATACTCGAGTTGATCAATGTTACCAAGTGCCAGCATCCTTCCAAGAATCCAGTCGCGTCTTAGCATTGCTCTTTCTGGATTAGCAATCGGGTTATATTTGGAAGGTGCTTTAGGAAGTCCTGCTATCATGGCAGTCTCTGCAAGCGTAAGCTCCTCCAGGGTCTTTCCATAATAGACCTGTGCCGCCGCTCCAACCCCATATGCTCGGTTACCCATGTATATTTTGTTTGTATAAAGCGAAAGTATTTCCTGTTTTGTTAACTCTTTCTCTATCTGAAGCGCCAGAAGAATNTCATTAAACTTCCGAGTAAATTCTTGTCTTCTAGATAAGAAGAAGTTGCGCGCGACTTGCATAGTAATGGTGCTCCCACCACTGCGAATAGATCCANTACGAATAATTTCGAGTGCAGCTCTGGCTAGCCCCGAAACAGAAATCCCCCCATGATCAAAAAAATGGGCATCTTCAGCGGCAAGGAACGCGTCAACCATGCGTCTAGGAATCTGTTCAAAGGAAACCGGATTTCGTTTTTTTTCCCCAAATTCTGCCATTAATTTCAAGTCTTGAGAATAGACTCGCAATGGGGTCTGCAGCTCTATTTCTTTTAACTCATCAACTAAGGGCAATTTGGGGCTGAGATACAAATATATACTGGCAGAAACAACTAAAACACTGCCAATGGCAAGTAACGCCGATAGGAAAACAAACGTCCAATACTTTCGATATTTCTCGTTCATTTCTATAATTGGCCTCAAAACAGTCATGCCTATTATAGAACCTTGATAATGTTTAGTGCATCATTTCGCAGTTAATGTTGCTAGTGACGCCGAATTAACATGTTTAATTGTTGCAAAAGATCGGTTCGATAAAATAATGGAGGGTCAATCGAACCAAAATTCTGATTTTTTTAAAAAAAATGATCATAATATAAGTATGGTTTAAGTCTTCACCGTAAAATTCCGGACACTTTATGATCAAAACTCATATTTTCTTGGTTGGGCCAATGGGCGCGGGTAAATCCTCCGTTGGAAAGTCCTTGGCCAAAACGCTAAATCGACCTTTCCTCGATCTGGATTCAGAAATAGAACGCCGAACTGGAGCAGATATTCAATGGATTTTTGATATGGACGGAGAAGAAGGATTCAGAGATCGCGAGACTAAAATTTTTTCCCAAGTGATTGCAGAAAAGGACTCTGCTGTGATTGCGACTGGCGGTGGTCTTGTGCTTAGGGAAAAGAATAGAGAGCTATTGTCAGCCTCCGGAAAAGTTATTTACCTTTTTGCTTCCAAAGAGCAGCTTCTTGAGCGCACAAAGAGAGATAAAAAACGGCCATTACTCCAAGTAAAAGATCGCGCTAAGGTAATTAGTGAGATACTAGATCAGCGCGATCCAATATATAGACAAGTGGCAGACGTGGTATTTAAATCTGGTCGCGGACATATATCGAAGACTGTAAGAAAACTCGCTGATAAACTCCAAAGCCATTGAGAATTTATGGCATCTCACCATCGGCAATGAATGGCAAGTTAAAAGTTAAGTATATGGAGTAAAACTTATATGTCTCTCAATTTGAATGAAAGCTTACCATCGGACCGCCAGGTGCAAGTGGACTTAGGCTCTCGCAGTTACTGTGTGCATATCGGATCAGGCATCATTGTCAGGGCAGATATAATGCGCTTCATAGATGGCGACCAAGTTTTGATCGTAACAAATGAAACTGTTGCGCCACTTTACTTGGAAATGGTTCGTGAGCAAATTACAGATAAGAAAGTTCACGATATCATTCTTCCTGATGGAGAACAATTTAAGAATTTGGAGGTATTGGACGAAATCTTCAGCAAGCTTTTGGCTGAGAAACATGATCGAAGCACAACACTTATAGCAGTCGGTGGAGGAGTCATAGGTGACATGACTGGTTTCGCCGCTGCAACATATCTGCGGGGTGTATCATTCATACAAGTACCTACAACCCTTCTAGCTCAGGTTGATTCCTCGGTGGGCGGCAAGACCGCCGTTAACCACCCTCTCGGAAAGAATATGATAGGTGCATTTCACCAACCTCGGACAGTGATTGTAGATACAAACACGCTTCAATCTCTGCCGGATCGGGAATTCTCCGCCGGGATTGCAGAAATCTTAAAATATGGGCTGATCGCGGATGTCGATTTTTTTAATTGGCTTGAAAGAGAAATAGATTCATTGATGAGCCGTGATGTGGGAAAACTTACTTATGCCATTGAGCAATCCTGCCGAATTAAAGCAAAAGTAGTGGGCTCAGATGAAACTGAACAAGGTGTCCGAGCCATTTTAAATCTTGGACATACATTTGGCCATGCCATTGAAACATTCCAAAATTATCGGCACTGGATTCATGGAGAGGCAGTTTCCGTTGGCATACTTATGGCCATGCAGATGTCATATCTTAGAGGCAATCTTGAAATTAGTCACGTGCATCGAGTGTCAGAATTACTGCAACACTGCTCTCTACCAGTCAAACCGCCCCATAACATGACTATCGTTGACTTCAATAAGTTAATGCTAAGAGACAAAAAGGTCCGTAATGAAAAGTTACGTTTAGTTTTATTAGAGAAGATAGGCAAAGCGAAAGTCATTGAAACCTTTGAGAGAGAGCTCCTTCAGCGTGTGCTTTCGGAATTCTGCGGTCCCGATCCAAGTTCAGCATATTAACTTATTGTTAGATAAACACCATCGATGACTGCAAGGAATGTGACAAATGCAACACCCAAGAGAGACAAATGAACAATTCCAACTTCAGAATGATTGTCTGATACGAGCTCTACTCAGAAAACCAACTTCTAGAACTCCAATCTGGATCATGAGACAGGCAGGTAGGCATTTGCCTGAATATCGGGAAATAAGGGCACGGGCAGGAAGTTTTATGGCTCTTTGCACTAATCCGCAACTGGCTTGTGAAGTGACCATGCAACCGATTGAACGTTACGATTTAGATGCCGCAATCTTGTTTTCAGATATACTTACAATACCTGATGCAATGGGGTTGGGCCTATACTTTAGCGAAGGAGAAGGCCCAAAGTTTCGAAAACCACTGCGAACTGAGCGGGATATTGAAAAATTATCGATCACAAAAACAGACGCGGATCTCTCATACGTAACGGATGCAATAAAACTTATCCGCAACGAACTCAATGGCTCAGTTCCATTAATTGGATTCGCTGGTTCGCCATGGACTCTAGCGACATACATGATAGAAGGGCAAAGTAGTCGCGACTTTGCGCGAAGCAAACTATGGTTGTACGAACGCCCTGAAATTCTGCATCAACTCTTAGAGAAATTAAGTCTCTCCATCATTGACTATTTAAACGCTCAAATAGCAAGTGGTGCCCAGGTGGTACAAATATTTGACACTTGGGGCGGGGTTTTAAGTACTCCGGCGTATCGCAATTTCTCTCTTGCCTACATGCAAAAAATTGTTGATAACCTCATCCCTTGTTCTGAAGGTCGCGAGGTCCCAGTTATCCTATTCACTAAAGGCGGTGCCCTTTGGTTAGAGGATATTGCAGCAACCGGTTGTCATGGTATTGGACTGGATTGGAACGTAGACATCAAACAAGCAAGAGCGCGTATCGGACCCAACACAGCACTTCAAGGAAACATGGATCCGGCCATTTTGCGTGCCAGTCCAAGTGTAATTCAAAGTGAAGTGAAAAAAATTCTTCAAGCTAATCAGGGGAGCAATGGGCACATCTTTAATCTTGGTCATGGCATTTCACCTGACATCGACCCAGAAAATGTGCGCGCCCTAATAGAAGCGGTGCACGATAGCTCACGAACTCACTGATAGTGATTTATGTTTCATGCGATGCTCTGCTAATTCCAATCGGTTGACCAAAAATTATTTTATCACTAAATTCCAAGTCTTTTATCCAACTGCAAGCATCCTTCTGAAAAAAAAGGATGACCGTAGACCCAAATTTAAACCGCCCAATTTCATCTCCCTTTGAATAGGTTAAATCTCGTCTTTTGTAATTGAGATCTCGAACAAATCCTGACCCGGTTGGCTCTTCACCTCCCCACACCGTCTCAATCCCGGCCACCAGCATAGCCCCAACAAATACTATGCAAAACCTTCCCATTTTCGAAGTTTCGAACTCGCAAACTAAACGTTCATTGCGACTAAGCAAATCTTGCACATTTCTGTTAGTGCTATCATTGACGGAAAACAACTCACCTGGAATATATTTGGAACGCAACAGTTTCCCGTCACAAGGGGCATGCACTCGATGGTAATCGCTCGGCGATAGATAGATTGTAATATAGGATCCATCTAAGTACTTTTGGGAAAGATCATGGCCACCAAGTAACTGAGTCAGTGAATATGTCATCCCTTTGGCCTGCAACAGGAGGTCGCCCTGAGCAATCCCAGATTGGGTAATTGCACCATCGACTGGCGAAACTATGGAATTCAAATTATCGTCAACAGGACGTAAACTCGATTTGAGCTCGCGAGTGAAAAAGTCATTGAAATTTCTATAATCGGTCAATTCAGTTCTGGCCGCGTCTGCGAGATCAATTCTGAAGAAGCGAATCGCAAGTTTTATCAACAGATTTTTCAACGGCACGCAGTGCGACTGGGCTATGCGCCCGATTTGTCTTGACAACCAATGCTTTGGCAAAAGCCGTTGAATCGCCACGAAAATGTTCGCTTTATGTGGCATAACATCCTATTTTTTAAAGTCGCATTTATCCAATCATCAAGTCCTTCGCTAATTGGACAACATGGCGAAAGCGATAGCATAACTCCGCTCGTCACTGATACTCAATAGTACTCGGCTTGCGCCCAAATTTCTCATAGCTTTGGCAGCGCCTAGGTCTAATGATGCTGCGGGGGCTCCGTTAGCTTCATGTCTGATGATAATATTTTGAAAGCCAACGCCGCTGCCAATTCCGGTGCCAAGTGCCTTAGCGATTGCCTCCTTAGCAGCAAATCGTTTGGCCAAGAAAGCTGGACTAAGCTTGCTAATACGCCAGGCTGTCAGTTCCTCCAAGCTNAGCACTNTCCTCCCAAAACGTTCTCCATATCGCTTAATTAGCCTCTCGATGCGAGCTATATCAACAATATCAGTACCAATTGAAAACACCATCACCAGCAACCTTCTTAAAAAAGTGTCCTAGAAACCTTAAAATCACGGTAAAGCTTCCGACTATGCAACTGTTTTCCGCCTAAATAAAAATCAATAGCTGCCTTAAGAATCTGCCTTGCCGTATTGACTACCGAGGCATTACTCCAATCATCATCCGGTATGGCAAGAATATCTCGTCCCATTAAAACATTTTTAGCATTTTTGTGGCTCACTTTCTTTAATCCAAACTGAGGTTCGTATAAATATCGCCCATTGGGTTCCAATGGTTCTCCACTTTCCGCCTCTGAATCTAAAACCAAACCGTAGCCTAATTCACTCAATAACATCATCTCAGTCTTTCTCAAATGCGATTCATGAAAAGGGCCTCTGAATAGAGCATTGATAAACTGCTTATAATGATCATAAAAGCCCTCTAACGGATCCTGCTCTACAAATAACCGGTAGATTAGCTCGTTGACATAAAGTCCAAAATAGAGTGCCTCTTCTTGCAAAAATATCGGAGGCCCTAGAATATCAGCACTTATCAAAGTTTTAAGATCAGCGCGACCAGACCAGCAAAACGAATACTCAACATAGGGTATTAGGAGGCGGTTTGCGCCTCTCTTTTTTGGCCTTCGATACCCCTTTGCGACGCATTTGACTCGTCCATATAATCTGGTATACAAATCGACGATTAGACTGGTTTCACCATAAGGTATGGTGTGAAGCAAAAAACCTCTCTCGTCTTCCCAACGCATAATTCAAAACTCGTTATTGTAGCCAAAACTGTTCAAGGTTCGTTCATCATCAGACCAGCCATTTTTCACTTTTACCCAGGTATTGAGCATCACTCTGCAGTCCAATAAGGCTTCGATATCGTCACGAGCATTCTTCCCGATAGCTTTTAGGCGTTGCCCCTTATTGCCAATAATAATCTTTTTTTGTCCTTCTCTTTCGACAAAAATTATTGCGTGAATATGCGTGATATCATCGATAGAAGTATATTGTTCTATTTCGACCGTAGCTTGATAGGGCAATTCCGCCCCCAGTTGTCGAGTAATTTTCTCTCGAATAATTTCTGCCACTAGAAAACGTTCGCTGCGGTTAGTAATATCTTCTGAATCGAAGATAAAAGGTCTTTTTGGTAAAACTTCTTTAATTCGCTTAACTAACAAGTCGATATTAGTTTTCCTTAGCGCAGATATCGGAATAAAATCTGCAGCCGGAAATTTCTTGGACAAGAGCCCAATTTGGGCTAGCAGATGGTCTTTACGTTGAATAACATCTAATTTATTGAGCGCAATAATTATTGGTGTCCTAATATTTTCAAGATATTTTGCAACGTACTGATCAGCAAGAGTCCATTCGGCACGGTCTAAGACAAAAAGTACAATGTCCACATCATTAATTGCGCTCAGCGCAGAGCGATGCATGATCCGATTCAATGCAACTGCTTGCTTTGCATGAATTCCTGGAGTATCAACAAATATTATTTGAGCTTCTTGATCAGTTTTAACGGCTAGTAAGCTATGACGAGTTGTTTGAGGCTTGCGTGATGTGATACTAAGTTTTTGACCTATGATATGGTTAAGGAGTGTAGATTTCCCCACATTCGGTCGTCCGATGATCGCCACTTGACCGCATCGCGTCACTATTTCATTCATTGGCGTACCTTTATCGCCTCAAGTATTTGCTCAGCAACCAGCTGTTCGGCTTTTCTTCGACTGTCTGAGGTGGCATGGAATTCGCTATCTAGGGGCTTAATCTTACAACTCACCGTGAATGTCCGACTGTGAGCTTCTCCTCTTGTTTTGACCAACTGATAATCAGGCAAGGGGTTGCCCTGACCTTGCAACCACTCCTGAAGAGTGGTTTTGGCATCTTTAATCGACCGTGCACTCATCGCACGCTCCATATTTTCGGAAAACCAATGCAATACGAAATTTCGAGCATTGATAAAGCCTCCATCTAAATAAATCGCTCCAATCAATGCCTCCAGAGAATCTGCCAGGATTGATTCTCGGGTATGCGCTCCGGCCTTGATTTCTCCTGAACCCAGTAACAGGTGCGAACCCAGATTCATTTGCCGCGCCACGCTGACCAGAGATTCCTTGCGCACAACTTGAGACCTCATCCGACTCAATTCGCCTTCACTGGCTGATGGAAGCGTTAGATAAAAATACTCACCAGTAATTGCGCCAAATATGGAGTCGCCGAGGAATTCCAATCGTTCGTTATTTTTGGTTGCGGCACTACGATGAGTAAGAGCTCTTTCCAAAATTGTTTCATCGCTAAAGCGATATTGAAGCTTATCCTCAAGGTTTGAAAAGCCCACAACCACATTCTCCCTAGTTTTACAGACTGTTTTTAGAACAGAGACTAATCGATATGTGATAGTAAATTCAATCGGGCATCATGATTCATTGTATCCAACCTGTTCTGGAAAAATTGGGCATACTTAGAAACTCGTCCCAGAACATCCAACGGGCAAACGCTTTCCCGACAATTCTTTGGGCTGGAACCGGCCCCCAAACCCTGCTATCACTGGAATTATCGCGATTGTCCCCCATCATGAAATAATGCCCTTCGGGCACCACTGAAGTATAATTTAGGCTTAACTGAGTCGGAACTAACCTTTTATGGATTGTATGAGCCGAATCATTGAGAAATTCATTCATAACTACTGAGCGCGAATCCTCTGCCTCGATATCTAGGGCAAGTTGCTTAACTTTGTCACCATTTACATATAAGACACCAGAAATTAAACGAATCTCATCTCCTGGCAACCCTACTAGACGTTTTATAAAATACCTATCCTCATGAGGAGGGAAAAAGACCACAACATCACCACGATCTGGATTCCCAATTTCAAAAAATTTATAACGTAACACCGGCAATCTTAACCCGTAAGTCCATTTATTAACCAATATGAAATCACCCACTTTCAATGTGGGGACCATAGATTTCGACGGAATTTGGAAAGGCTCAAAAATAAAAGATCTTAGTATCAAAACAATCCCGAGAACTGAGGCCAAAGACGCAATGAACTCGATTGGGCCATCTTTGTGTTCAAAAATAAAACGATTAGCCAACCAACATAAGAAAGAAAAAATAAAAATTGATGTTAGAATCAGCTCAAAGTTGAAGTTCATAGTCGCCTTCTCTTTTCAAGTTAAGTATGGTTACGCATTACGTTTGCAGAACTGCTAAAAATGCTGCCTGAGGGATTTCCACGCTTCCTACTTGTTTCATTCGACGTTTACCTGCCTTCTGTTTCTCCAGCAGCTTCTTTTTTCGAGTGACATCTCCACCATAACATTTGGCTGTAACATTTTTCCGCAAGGCCTTGACGGTAGTCCGAGCTATAATATTTCCTCCTACAGCAGCTTGAATTGCCACATCAAACATCTGGCGGGGTATCAATTCCTTGAGCTTTTCGGACAACTCGCGGCCTCTTTTTACAGATTCTCCTCGATGAACGATTGCTGCGAGCGCATCCACTCTTTCGCCATTTATGAGGACATCAAGTTTCACAAGGGGCGCAACTTGAAAATGGGCAAACCCATAGTCAAGTGATGCAAAACCGCGACTCACAGATTTTAAACGATCAAAAAAGTCCATCACAACTTCCGCCATCGGCATTTCATATACTATTGAAACCTGTCCACCGACAAATTGCATGTCCTTCTGCACCCCTCGTTTTTCAGTGCAAAGGGTGAGTACGTTACCCACATATTCTTTAGGTACCAATATATTGGCTTCACAGATGGGCTCAAGCAAGTCGGCCACCTGCCCAATATCTGGAAGTTGAGAGGGATTTGAAATATGTTTTGAATCTCCCTGCGACGTTACCACCTCATAAACAACCGTGGGTGAAGTGGTGATCAAATCCAAATCATGTTCTCGCTCCAAACGCTCCTGGATAATTTCCATATGCAGCATTCCCAAGAAACCACATCGAAATCCAAAACCTAGTGCATCCGAGCTTTCGGGTTCATAGAACAGAGAAGCATCATTTACAGCTAATTTACCCAGTGCCTCACGAAAAAGTTCGAAATCGTCAGAATTTACTGGAAACATTCCAGCATATACTTGCGGCTTGATCTTCTGAAAATCGGGCAAAGCAGGCACATCAATATTATGTGAATGAATAAATGTATCCCCCACTGGTGCTCCTTTTATATCCTTTATTCCAGAGATCACATAACCAACCTCGCCTGCCTTGAGAACGCCTGTGTCCAGACTTTTAGGAGTATAAACACCCAGCGCATCAACGCTATGCGCCTTCCCAATCGACTTTGCAATAATTTTATCTTTTACTCGGAGTGCGCCATGAACAACGCGCACTAGTGAAATCACTCCCAAATAATTATCAAACCACGAATCAATGATAAGTGCCTGCAATGGAGAGTCAATCGATCCTGTGGGCGCTGGCACCTTATTCACAATTTGTTCGAGAATCTCTTCAATACCGAGTCCGGTTTTGGCACTACATAGGACCGCATCCTCTGCTGAGATTCCGATAATATCCTCTATCTCATCAGCGACTTTTTCAGGATCTGCTTGTGGCAAATCTATCTTGTTTAGCACGGGCAACACTTCGAGTCCCTGATTGATCGCTTTATAACAGTTAGCTACTGATTGTGCTTCTACTCCCTGTGCTGCATCAATGACTAACAACGCACCCTCACAGGCAGCTAATGAGCGCGAGACTTCATAAGAAAAATCAACGTGCCCTGGAGTGTCTATGAGATTAAGTTGATATCTTTTTCCATCCCTTGCTGAATATTGGAGAGTGACGCTCTGTGCTTTGATGGTAATACCGCGTTCCCGCTCAATATCCATCGAGTCTAGCACTTGTGTGCTCATCTCGCGCTCTGTCAAACCGCCGCAGATTTGAATGAAACGATCAGCCAAGGTGGACTTGCCATGATCTATATGGGCGATAATAGAAAAATTACGGATGCATTCCAGCTGGGACACAGACTTTCAAACCTCTGCAAAATAACCGGAGAAGTCTATCTTATTCCGGCTCTCAACTCCATGAGCCGAGGGCAGACAAGCCACTAAATTGACGCCGATAACTCTCAAAGATTATTTCCCAGCAATTTGGATCGTTCTGAAGATCGCTCGGCCCTGCCTGAAAAATCTTAACGGTATGGGGACATTCTCTGGTAGCTTGCTTACCACTCTTTGATATTCCCTTGTGTCTCTTATGCGAACACGTCCCAATTGAACGATTATATCACCACGAAGTAGGCCAGCTTTTTCAGCTGCAGATCTCGGAGAGACTTGACTAATGACCGCACCGTCCTGCCGCATTGGGTCTTGATTTGCACCATCACTTTTATCTCGAACCACAAGACCCAATCGATCACCACCATCTTGCCGTGATCGCGTTTCTCCAGAATCTGCTAACGCAGAAACAGTAACGGTCAAGCTTTTTTGTGATCCATCCCTGTAAATCTTTACTGTTGCGCTTTCTCCTGGTCTGACACCGCCAACAGCTGGAGGCAGGTCGCCTGAATCAATGATCGCTTTTCCATTGAAATTAATGATTACATCGCCCGGTATTAATCCACCTTCATCAGCGGGACTGCCATTTTCTACTGCGCTAATCAGTGCTCCTCGCGCTTTACTGAGCTTGAGCGCCTGAGCTAGTTGCTGATTTAAATCTTGAATAGCAACGCCTAGCCATCCCCTATCAACCCGTCCATTGTTTTTTAATTGCTCCACGACATTCAAAGCCACGCTAGCAGGGATAGCAAACGACAGACCAATCGACCCACCTGTCCTGGAGTAGATTTGCGAGTTAATACCAACCACTCGGCCCTCGAGATCAAATAAGGGGCCGCCTGAATTGCCGGGGTTTATAGCAACATCCGTCTGAATGAAGGGAACATAGGTCTCATTCCGCTCGGTGGGAATACTGCGTCCTATGGCACTCACGATACCTGCCGCCACCGAATAATCTAAACCAAAAGGCGACCCGATGGCCAGCACCCATTCACCCACACGCAAATCATCCTCATCTGCTAATCCCAAGACCGGTAGATTTTCAGCTTCAATTTTCAGCAACGCCAAATCCGAGCGACGATCGGTGCCGACAATAGAAGCAACGTATTCTTCCCTATCGGCAAACGTTACCCTGATTTCGTCGGCGGAGTTCACCACATGATGGTTCGTCAATATAAATCCATCCTCAGAAATCACAAAACCAGATCCCATAGAGTACCGCTGAGGACGATCTTGCTGACTTCGACGCTGTTGCTCCAATAACTCTCGAAATATGTCTGGAAGTTGTCCACGATATGAAGGTAAGCCCTGCCTGTCTTGCTCTTTAAAACTTACGTTAATCTTCACAACAGCCGGAGAGGCTTCCTCTACTAAGTCTGTAAAATCAGGCAAACGGGCATCGGCTATAAACGGTATCAAACACACTAATATGGCCGAATAAAATCTGTACGTCATGAATACCAACCTCCTCTGTTCTAGTCATATTTTATGTCAACGGTTTGGAGACTTGAAACAATTTCCAGACCATGTCTCTTTTACCCTGACGGCAGCCAACGTTGTTTTTAAGCCAAAGTCGCTAGCGTTTATATGAGAGCAGTCGTCCGCTCGCATCATAGGGACGTCAGAAACACCGGTGTTTCGTCTGTACGCACCTTTCTCTGATTTCGGTTTGGTGGAGCAACAAATCAGACAATTCTATTACCTACAACCATAATTACCTCTTCGACCAAGAAAACACGCTTCGTCGAGTAACCAAAGTAAACTTTTCTATTTAGAAACACTCCGACCAACCCGATGCCCCAATTAAAGTCTAACAAGGTTCCAAGCAAGTCGGTCTATTGGCAAGCTTTTCTATGAGGGATACCTCATGACGCCAATCCAAACCAAAGGCAGAAAGCAAAGTCATTGGCAGATTTATGTTAACAGGATGAGCAATAAACGAACCAGAGTTAGCCGCCTTCTTCGTGGGATGGATCCACGGGATGCGTACCATCTTTTTCTTCTATATTTTTGGCCTTGTTCAAACTATTATTTGATTTATAGGAATCAATTACCTCTCCCTGCGGTCCTCTATCTGACCTTTTTTTCCGCTCAACAGCTTTAACTCTTGGCATTTCAGCGCTTACAGTCTGAGCGTCAATAGAGGGTTTAAATCCAGCAGGATGTCGAGTCGAATGTTCTTTTTGAGCGTTAACTTGCAGTTGCTGAGCTGGTAAAGCATTAAGATTCCCATCCATTGATGCCCCGTTAAATCTCTGTACCAGAAGAATAGTAATTACAGCAACAGAAGCAGCCACACCAAATTGCTTAAGGATATCTTGCAGGGCATATGAGGGTTTTGAATTATCAAAAGACCAGCCACTAATACTGCTAGACATATCATTTCTGTAATCAGTGTCGGCAAGCAGATTTTCACCTCTAATTATTGATGAGGAAATCTGATATCGGTTCCAGATCCTCAACAGCTCCTCTCTCTCAGAAGTGGAAAGCGCGGCCAAAACTTGGCGTTTCTCTAACTCATTGGATTCACCATCCATAAGTGCTGATAGCGACTCCTTCAATTCATCCCTTACTCCAGGCATACATCCATCCCAATTGGTTTAATTGCGCGAACACCTCATATATGACAATTCTATTTCAGATTTGTTCCATAAGTAACTAATTTCCGTCGAGAAATTGTTGAACCTTTTTGTCGATTACCTCTCGAGCTCGATATAACCGCGAACGAATGGTTCCCGTCGGACAACCCATGATTTCTGCAATTTCATCATAACTAAGATTTCCATATTCTCTCAGTGATACGGCTGTTCGCATGTCTTCAGGCAAGTCATCAATAATTTTTCGTATTATGGCTGCCAACTGCTGGCTAAATAACCGTGTTTCGGGGTTTTCTATCTCATGCAGTTTCTGATTTCCATAGCCTGTTTCGGCAATGTCAACCTCAACGTCAACTGTTGGCGCGCGGCGAGCACTCGATAAAGTATGATTCTTGGCAGTATTTACAGCGATCCGATACAACCAGGTGTAAAACTGGGAACCACCGCGAAAGTTCTCGAGTGCTCGATAAGCTGCCACAAACGTGTCCTGAGTGACGTCATCGATATCATTACTATCCCTTAAAAACTTTGAGACAGCCGCTCTGACTCGAAATTGATATTTTATCACAAGGAGTTCAAAGGCATTTCGGTCGCCTTTTTTAGCGACTGCTATCAATTGTTCATCAGCAGTGTCATCTTTTTTGAGCATGATTTCGAAACATGGTGATTAAATAATTAGGGCAAAATGAGAACTCTAAAACTTCTCACTTGGCAAAAACCCGTCTGTCATAATTGATGCGACTGCCAATCAGTTGGCTGATATATTATCATGACGGTCTCAAGGTGTATGTCGAAAGAATGGAACAAAATAAATATTTTGATGTTTTGATTGTAGGAAGTGGCGTTGCGGGTTTAACCTTAGCGCTGTCCATTGAAGAGAGTTATCGTATTGCAATCATCAGCAAATCGACCCTCCAAGGCGGCGCCTCATGGCTTGCGCAGGGAGGAATAGCTGCAGTTTTAGACAAAAACGATACTAAAGAAGCTCATGTGCGAGATACCGAAATTGCTGGAGCGGGACTATGCCATAGCGATACCGTGCGTTTTGTGGTTGAAAATGGGCCCGACGCTGTTGAATGGCTTATAAATCAAGGCGTAGATTTCACCAGAAACGAAAATGAAAAGAACTATCATCTGGCCCAAGAGGGCGGTCACAGTCATCGTAGAATAGTGCATAGCGCTGACGCCACGGGTAAAGCTGTTACCAGTGCACTTGTAGAACGGGTATCAGCGGCAAAAAACGTAACCGTGTTTGAGAATTATTGTGCTATTGATTTGGTAACGCAAGCACATAAAATATCTCGGAAAAGCCGTTGTGTCGGAGCCTACTTTTTGGATGTTAAGCAAAAAACCGTGCAGGCTCTCAGCGCCAAGAATGTCGTTCTTGCCACTGGCGGTGCTAGCAAATCTTATCTTTATACTAGTAACCCAGACGGCGCAACCGGAGATGGCATTGCGATGGCTTGGCGTCGAGGGTGCCGCATTGCAAACCTGGAATTCAACCAATTTCATCCTACCTGTCTGTACCATCCAAATGCAAAGTCATTCCTGATCACAGAAGCTCTAAGAGGCGAAGGTGCGCTTTTGCAACTACCTGATGGCAATCGCTTTATGCATCACTTCCATAAATCTGCTGAACTCGCCCCACGCGATGTGGTTGCTCGAGCAATCGATCATGAAATGAAACGTTTGGGTAGCGATTGTCTTTTTCTAGACATTAGCCATAAATCCTCGACATTCATCATAGACCGCTTTCCCAATATGTATAAAAAGTGTCTGCAATTTAACATTGATATCACACGTGACCCAATCCCGATTGTTCCGGCGGCACATTACACATGTGGAGGAATATTGGTAGACAAACGAGCTCAAACAGATCTCATTAATCTCTATGCAGTAGGCGAAAACGCTTGCACCGGTCTCCATGGTGCAAATCGAATGGCAAGCAATTCTCTTTTAGAGTGTATAGTTTATGCCCGCGCGGCAGCTGAATCTATCAATGAGGGCACACTGCAAATAGAAAGCCCAAGCCCAATTAAAGACTGGGATGAATCTAGAGTACTCCATTCAGATGAAGAAGTGGTCATTTCGCATAACTGGGATGAATTAAGGCGATTTATGTGGGACTATGTCGGGATTGTAAGAACGAACAAACGCTTAGAAAGAGCTCAAAATCGAATCGAATTGCTCAAGAAAGAGATCCAAGACTATTACGGAAATTATAAAATAAATCGTGACTTATTGGAGCTGCGAAACCTGGTTACGGTCTCAGACTTGATTATTCGATGTGCCTCTCTTCGGCGAGAAAGTCGCGGGCTTCATTACACGCTAGACTATCCTGCGTTGTCTCAGGACGCGAAAGATTCAATCATTGTTCCTGACGGTTTTGCCTGAATAGGCAAAGCACCAAACGGCGGCGTCCACATCACTTTGAAAGCGCATTCATGCTCCAGACGCACGCTTGCAATGGGCAGCTAAAATAATATCCACTATTCGGCAAAAACTTTTATCTGGCGGCGTTTGACGCGATAAAAGCCATTGGTACAACACTTGATCCTCCTGTTCCAAAAGGACTTCAAACGCCAATTTATCTGTATCAGAGAGTTGCTCATAATGACTCTCGACAAAGGGCCTTAGCAACAGGTCCAATTCCAACATACCCCGACGGCAAGCCCAAAGAAGTCGATTTCTATTCATACCATTCCCATTCTCGGTTAGAATCCTTATGTAGTTCCGAAATTCATATTTTTCTGAGACTTTGAAGGATAAAAATGGATCTTAGCAGATTATTTGACGGATATACGTTACCGCCTGATGTGCAATGGGGTGATCGCATTGGTTCATTCGGAGAAAAAGCTGCGGATTACAGAAGATTAACAGAGACTAACTTAGTCTGTCCGAGGAAAAGAGGTTTTATAAAGATCAGTGGGGTTGATAGCAGGCGGTTTCTGCAAGGCCAAGTAACATGCGATGTACAATCATTGAACCCCTATTCATTCTGCCGCGGCGCCCATTGCACCCCCAAAGGGAAAATCATTTTTATGTTCTCTGGGCATTTTAATGAAAATGAAGATATCATCTTGGAGACGCACCCCTCGCTCACAAACTCGGCCATTCAAAGCCTGCAAAAATATTCTCCTTTTTTCAAGACTTCAATCTCTGATGTAAGCCAAGAGTATCAGAGCTTTGTCATCACCGGACCAAAAATGGCTAACATTTTATCTCGGCGCGTGAAAGAATCGTTGCCTCGCAAGGCGTCTAAGGGAAAAACGCCGACGTTTTATCTCAACCACATCGGGAAAGAAATATACGCCCTGACATATAAGTTCAAAAACATAGCAAGTGGAACAGACCTGCTTGACAAGTTTAGACCTGTTGGAGAGGATCTTGCCGACCTCTTGCTTTTGCGCACTGGCTTCGCTGAGGTCACAGAATATACAACTGATTTGTTTATACCGCAGATGCTCAATTTGGATAGAATGGACTTTATAGATTTCAAAAAAGGGTGTTATACGGGGCAAGAAATAATTGCGCGAGCTCATTATCGCGGAGCCGTGAAGCGGCGGATCCGCCATCTTCTTTGCGCACTGAATGATTTACCTCAGGCCGGAGATACCATAAAACAACCTAATGGGAAAAGTATGGGATCAATAGCCAGTGCTGCAAGGAGTAGCCCGAGTAATGCAGAAATTTTGGCTGTAATATCTGATTCAGCGAACGAATTTTCTGGCCTCACAATTAACGACGAAACTGATATAGACGCGCGTGAATTTCAACTCGACTACTGATCCAATCTCCAAGTTTTCATTTTTGAATGTTGATTTTGAGAAATTTGATTAACAAAAAGAGCATTGAGCCCATGCCTATCCATAAAGACCACGGGTTTTTAATGTGATTAAAATGGAGATTAACTGCGAAGAGCAGGTCTGTTCCCCAACTAATTGCGTAATCATCATGCGAAAATATTAAAGAAAAACTGAGCCTAAAATGTATGTAACAGCAACTAAATTGCAGCAACAGCG
>NZXB01000036.1 GCA_002701765.1 Porticoccaceae bacterium | reverse complement strand
TGTCACTTGAACCAACGACTGGGCCAAATTCCGTAGCCCGCAAGGTTGCTGGCTCCGCAATTTTTGAGATTCCTGAGGTCGACATCTCATTATTAAAACTGAAAAGGTGCATCTTATTACTTATTTGATAAAAAAAGATTCCGGCTGCTGATGCCAAAAGAAAAAATAAAATGTTTTTCAATGCCGTGAACTCCGATCTTGATTCGAGAGATTAACAGCGGACACTTTTTCGGTAAATTGTCTAAGACATCTCATTTACTTATATCCATGCAAAGCTGAAAACAGAGATTTACCGAAGTGCCTGGAAGAGTCATGCAGACACATGTATCAAATGTCTTCAATTAATAGCGGCGCCAGATGGAAACGATGGTGTTGAGAATCGCCGAATTGGTGCTGTGCCCACTGGGCTCGTCGAATATACAACTGAGCATCGCAGTCATAGGTGAAACCCATTCCACCATGGAATTGAACGGCTCGGTCACCCGCAAAGAGGAGCGCGTCATTGGCTTGCACTTTGGCCATTCTGCAAGCGATCTCGGTATGAGTGCAAAAATTAAAATTAGTTGCCAAAGTGGCAGCATGATAAACGAGTGATTTGGCGGAATCCATTTGGATCAAAATATCTGTGGTCGGATGCTTGAGTGCCTGGTATGAACCTATTAGCCGTCCAAACTGGGTTCTTGTTGTTAAGTAATTGACAATAGTATCCAAAGCGGCGGCGCAGGCGCCAGTGGATTCTGCTGCATAGAGTAGGGCTCCCAGAAGCCTCAGGTCCTTGATAGATTTGTGGGTTGCGCTCAACACGGCTTGCGGATCGACCACCACACCACTGAAGTCAATATCAGCTGCTCTATTTGTTTCATCGATGAGGGTCTTATTCGATATTGAGTCTGTTGAGAGTTGATCCGATTCTACAAGCACCAGAACTGGCTTATCATTAAATAACGCTGACACAAGAAAAAAATCAGCCGCCCCTGCATCCGCCACCAAAATTTTTCGTCCCTGAAGTTCGACTTTAGAGCCTCTACTAACTGCGATCAGTGTTGCATCTGACGCTAGATCTTCATTCTCTAAAAAGGCAAGTGTTCCGATACTTCCATCTGCAAGACGAGGGAGCCAATCAGTTTGAAACTCTTGTGTGCCGCATCGCAAAATTGCCTGTGTTGCAATTGCTGAGGTTATCACAGGCGCTGTCAAAAGATAACGCCCCATGCTCTCAACAACTGGAACTAACGCACCTATTCCAAGCCCAGAGCCTCCGAATTTTTCGGGTATGGTGATTCCGGTCCAGCCTAAGTCAACCATTTTTGCCCAAATGTCCTTGTCGAACCCCAAATTGGAGGGGATGAGACTTCTTACTGTTGAAGTATCTGAGTTTTTTCTGCAAAATTCTCTAGAAGCTTCCATGATCATGGATTGCTCCTCGGTAAATTCAAGTTCCAAGTTTATTTTTTCCACTGTTGGTAATACCTTTGTCTGAGAGTCGTTATTCAATCTTTTGGAAGTCCAAGGACATGTTCTGCGACAATATTGGCCTGAATTTGGCTAGTTCCTCCGCCTATCGTGATGCCAAAATTGTTGAGATAAGCTCGTTGCCAGAACCCATCGTCTATAGCCTCTTTGTCCCCGACATAGAGTCCCCCCTTGGCTCCTTGGAGGCTTATGGCATACTGTCTCATCCGTCTAAAGAATTCGCTGCTGCGCAGTTTGTGCGATAAAGAAAGCGATCTGGGGTAATCTGAACAGAGTTTAGTAATATTCGTTCTCTTCTCTCCTAGCAATATTGCTTTCTCTTCGATCATGAGCTTTACTAGTTCGTCACGAGTAATTGCATCCTTGATCAGCGGCTGATTTTCACGCATTACTTTACGCGCCATAGATATCAGATCATCCATATAGATTGGCGTCATAGCGGGACCGCCGGCTGCTCCAGACTCTGCACCCCGTTCATATTGGAGAGTCAACATGGCTATACGCCAACCCCATCCCTCTTCTCCCATCAGACTGCTTGCAGGTATCCGCGCATCATCGAAAAATGTCTCTGTAAAACCATATTCGCCCGTCAATTTTTGGATCGGTTTAGTTGTTATGCCGTCTACGTTCATAGGTGCCAGAAAAAAAGATAAGCCATCATATCGACGTTTGGTCTTATCCTCAGTGCGAGCGAGTAAAATCATATATTTTGCAAAGTTGCCAAGCGTGGTCCAGATCTTGTTTCCATTGATTATATATTCATCACCTTCTTTCCGTGCTTGTGTCTGGATGCTGCCTAGGTCTGAGCCATAATTTGGCTCAGAAAATCCTTGGCACCAGATGTCTTCCGCACTCAATATATTTTTAAGGTAGACATTCTTTTCATAATCGCTGCCAATATTGATAATAAGCGGTCCTGCCCAACCCAACCCAATTACATTAAAAAGTATGGGGACCCTTAACCGTTTCATTTCTTCGTCAGCGATTTGCTGGTATGCGACTGGAAGTCCGCCTCCGCCATACTCCGTCGGCCATGCCATGCCAAGATATCCTGCGGACCATACCTTAAACTGCCATTCGCGCAGAAAATCTAGGACCTCTTCGGAACCTATCTCGAGAAAAGTTTGCGGCAATAGAAAACCAGGATCTTTTGGTTTATTTGCCTGCAGCCATGCGCTGATCTCTTTCCGGAATTCAGTGAGGTGAAGTTCCTCGTATTCAAAATTATTCGTCATTTTGAGCGCCTCTGATACCTATATCAGGGCATTCTCTCACACTTATTTTGGTTAATGTATCGACTTGTGATTTATCGTAGTGCGTTTTTTTATCAAACTTATTACATAGTTGATTCAGTTCGATATTTTGGGGTTAGTTAAGATTTTCAAGACAGCTCTTTATACTCACAAGACACGGTTATAAATTAATAACTAACAATGGATAGTTCATATTGTTTGGGTAGTGTAAACTCCTGCGTCTTCAGATGTATGGGTAGTAATTTTTGGACTTTAAACAGGAGGATATGATAGTGAAGCCAATTGCAAGAGAAGAAATAAATGATTATATCGGTTACGTTACAGACCCTTCGGAGTGGTTTGAGGTAACTCAGGACCAAATAAACCAATTTGCAGATTGCACGCTTGACCGTCAGTTTATTCATGTTAACCCAGAATTGGCTGCTCAGACGCCTTTTGGAACAACTGTAGCGCATGGGTTTCTTACGCTCTCCATGATTTCTTATTTTTCTATGAGTTTTAATCTGGCAATGAAGGGCATCTATATGGGGGTCAACAAAGGTTTAGATAGGGCACGGTTTGTTGCGCCCGTGAAGGTAGGTAGTCAAATCCGTGCCAAAGGAAAAGTGCTTTCCATAGAAGAAAAGAAACCGGGTCAGTTTGAATTTAAAATTGAGGTTACCGTCGAAATTAAGGATGAGGAAAAACCAGCCCTTGTAGCGGAGTGGTTAACTGTCCAGATGGTTGCATGAGACTAAAACAGAAAAGTTTTTTCAGCCTTTAATTTTTCCAAATTAATTAAGTATGGTTCGTTATCATAAATAGAGGTTCGATATGAGTATCGGTTTTGACGGGAAAGTAGCAATAGTAACTGGATCAGGAAATGGGCTAGGTAAGTCGCATGCGCTAGCTCTGGCCGCGAGGGGTGCAAGAGTCGTAGTAAATGATGTTGGCGGTGATAGAAATGGCACCGGGTCATCGACTGAGGCGGCAAAAGAGGTGGTAGCGACTATTCTAGCCGATGGTGGTGAGGCAATCTCAAGCGGTGCAAATGTGGCAAACTATGCCGAAGTTGAGGCCATGGTAAAGGAAACCATAGCTAAATGGGGCCGGATTGATGTATTAATAAATAATGCGGGTATCTTGCGAGATAAATCATTTGCCAAAATGGACCTAGATGACTTTAGATTAGTTATGGATGTGCACTTGATGGGATCTGTTAACTGCAGTAAAGCAGTTTGGGAAATTATGAGAGATCAAAATTATGGTCGAATTGTCATGACCACTTCCCCAAGTGGACTATTTGGAAATTTTGGCCAAACTAACTACGGCGCGGCAAAAATGGCTGTTGTGGGCTTGATGAATACGCTCGTACTAGAGGGGAGTAAATATAATATTCGGGTAAACGCTTTAGCGCCCACTGCGGGTACAAGGATGACAGAAGATCTTTTGCCAGCCCCGGTTCTAGAATTAATGACAACCGAAGCAGTAACAGCCGGTGCGCTAGTCTTATGTCATGACGAGTCGCCCAACAGAATGATTCTTGCGGCAGCAGCGGGTGGTTACGCAAGCGTTAAGATGTTTGAGACAGATGGAATCTTTCTTGCGCCTGAAGAACAGAATCCAGAGAAGGTGTTTGATAGCCTAGCATCCATAAAAGATGCTGGGCAGAATGTTCCTTTTGAATCGGCAGGAAAAGAAACTGAAAAATTCGTTACGAAGGCAATGGCCTATGTGCAATCTTTAAAAACATAACTTATTAATAGTATATAAAACAATATTTTATAAAATTTATTTAAGGAAGTAAATCATGTCTGAAGCAGTGATAGTATCTGGAGCGAGAACACCCATAGGAAAAGCTTATCGAGGAGCATTCAATAATCTTGAAGCCCCTTCCATGACATCTCATGCGATTAATGGCGCCTTAGCCCGAGCTAACTTAGATCCTGCTGAGGTGGAGGATTGTATTATCGGTGCAGCGTTGCAACAAGGAACACAAACTGCAAATCTTGGCCGGCAGGCCGCTATGGCGTCAGGTATGCCCGTCAAAGTCGCTGGTATGACCGTCGATAGGCAGTGTTCTTCTGGTCTAATGAGCATAGCAACGGGTGCGAAACAGATAGCAACTGATGGATTCTCGGTGATAGTGGCTGGTGGTTGCGAGTCAATAAGTTTGGTTCAAAACCAGCACATGAATGCTCATCGAGCAATGGATCCTATGGCTGTGAAAAACGCTCCATCTATTCATATGCCGATGATTGATACTGCAGAAGTAGTAGCCAAAAGGTATGACATTTCTCGCGAAAAACAGGATGCATATGCCGTCGAGTCTCAGGCGAGGACAGCTTCAGCGCAGGATGCCGGAAAATTCTCCGATGAGGTAATATCGGTTACTGCCACGAAATTAGTTACAAATAAGAAAACCGGTGAGGTTAGTGAAGAGAAGGTTACGTTATCAAAAGATGATGGTAATCGTCCGGGAACGACTATCGAATCGCTCTCTACGCTTAAGGTGGTAAGAGAGGGAGGCACGATAACCGCCGGTAATGCATCACAGTTATCCGACGGAGCGGCGGCGGTAGTTCTTATGGACGGCAAAATGGCTGAGAAACGTAATTTGGAGCCACTCGGAATCTATCGTGGAATGTCTGTTGTTGGCTGTGAGCCCGATGAGATGGGTATAGGTCCTGTTTTTGCCGTTCCTAAATTGTTGGACCGCAATGGTTTAACGGTTGATGACATCGGTATATGGGAGTTAAATGAAGCCTTTGCAGTTCAGGTGATTTATTGTCGCGACAGGCTCGGAATAGATCCAGCGCGATTAAATGTGAATGGTGGAGCGATATCGATTGGACACCCGTATGGTATGAGTGGGGCGCGCATGACCATCCATGGGCTCATGGAAGCCAAACGCCGCGGTGAACGCTATGTCGTAGTGACTATGTGTGTTGGTGGGGGAATGGGCGCTGCTGGATTGTTTGAGGTCGCATAAGCATTGACCAGTAGCTGGACGAGCACATACAAGTACTTATGTTGACTGTGTTGTCCTCGAATGCCACTCTTTGCGCTTTTAAGGTCCAAGGAGCGAAAGTGGCATGCAATTTTTTTTAGGTAAAGTGGTAGTAATTACTGGAGCTGGTTCTGGCATCGGTAAAGCTCTGGCGTATGCGCTTGTTAAACAGGGCAGTCATGTGGTTCTCTCTGACGTTGATGAAGCTGCTATAAACGCATTACAAGCTGATCTTGCAAATTTGAATAATCCTCAAACAGGATCAATCAAAATATTTGCTGCAGATGTTTCTGACTATGAGAATATGCAAGCCTTCTCTTCTTTTGTTGGTGCTGAATTTGGTCGCCTAGATTTCCTGATAAATAATGCAGGGGTAGGGCTCGGAGCGCTTTTTCAAGACTGCGATCTTAAAGACATGCGGGATCTTTTCGACACCAATTTCTGGGGCGTTGTTTATGGATGTCAGCTATTTCTTCCCTTACTCCAGCGTGCAGAGCGAGGACACATTGTTAACATCTCCAGCGTTCTTGGTCTCCTATCAGGGCCTCGAGTTTCTGCTTACAGTAGTTCGAAATTTGCCGTTCGGGGCTTTAGTGACTCACTAAGGCATGATTTACGATTGTCTGGCAATCAAATCAATGTGTCGTGCGTTTTCCCATCCGGAATTAAGACAAATATTCTCGCTAACTCAAAGATCATTGTTCCAATTGGCAGTAAAACTTCATCTGATGCCGAAAGAGAGCGACTGGAGCCTTGGTTTTGGACAGAACCAACTCAGGCAGCACGCGATATTCTTAACAATGTTATGAAGGGTAAAACGCGCATCCATGTTGGCAAAGGAGCACGATTTCTTGACTTCATTAGCCGATGTTTTCCGGTGTCATATACTAAGTTTCTGCCAAAATCATTACTTGAATAGCCGGATTGAGGCTATAAAGATATTCCATGCTCGGAACACTTGTCTTGCAGGCAATTGATAGCGTCTTCAACTCTGAGCATTTCGTAAATATGGTCTTTCGAGTGATTTGAGGTGCTAGCATCACGAACCTATAATCAACCAGTAGATCATTATGTTGATTGAGAGCTTTATATGAGCCAGCCCAACAAGTGTTAAATTTGCGCGAGATTGCCAATGAAGATTAGCAACTATANCCAGATATTTATTTTTTTTCTTTTAGGTGGCTGTGGCGGAGATATTGCGCCACCGGGTCAGGATTTTATTTATTCGCAGTTTCCGAGTGAGCATACCTTATTAGCTAACTCATCCTTTGTTGATCATGAGTTAATTGATTCAGATGAAGACTTCAATAATGCCCAAAGGGGCATGATAGCGCTAGCTCCTGATACTGGGCCACCTGGCCACGATGGAAAGCCGATCTGGGATCGAAGTGATAATTTATTTGCTAAAACAGCGGCTCCCGATACTGTCAACCCAAGTCTCTGGCGACAGGCGAGATTGAANTCTTACCGAGGGTTGTTTGAGGTCCAAGAAGGGATCTTTCAAATTCGGGGTTTTGATTTAGCGAATATGACNCTGATAAANAGCGAAAATGGCTGGATCATCATAGATCCGTTAACGACGATCGAGTCAACGAAGGCTGCCCTTGACTTCGCCGAGCTTCACCTTGGCACCATTATTCCAACAGCTGTCATTATCTCACATAGTCATATAGACCATTTTGGTGGCATACAAAATGTCATTGGTAGATCCGACGATCATGATCTTCCCATAATTACCCCATCAGGTTTTTTGTATGAAGCTACCAGCGAAAACATATTGGCAGGTCCTGCGATGACAAGAAGGGCGGCATATATGATGGGNTTAGAGCTAGAGACATCTGTTTTTGGGCANGTTGATTCGGGACTGGGGAAGCGCGTNATATCGGGAAGCACATCTATNGCAAAACCAAACATAGAGATTAGNAAATCAGAAGAAGCGTTAATTATTGATGGAATAAATTTCATTTTCTTTAATATGCCAGAATCCGAGGCACCTGCAGAGCTGACTTTCTATCTCCCAGAAAAGCGTGTGTTTTGTGGTGCGGAAATTGTTTCCCGCACTATGCATAACGTTCTGACATTGCGTGGTGCAAAAGTTCGAGATGCATTTAAATGGAGTGAGTATATTGCTTTCATTATTGAGCGTTTGCCCGATGTTGAAACCCTATTCATCAGTCATCACTGGCCCACCTGGGGTCACAATGAAATCGTTCAACAGCTTGAGGAGCAGCAAGATCTATATCGGTTTATCCACGATCAAACACTCAGACTTGCCAATAAGGGATTGACGCCCCGAGAGATTGCTGAAGAACTTCGTCTACCCCCGAATCTTGCGAGGGCAGCGCATGTTCAAGGTTACTATGGAACTCTCAGCCATAACGCAAAAGCGGTCTATCAATATTATTTTGGTTGGTATGACGGCAATCCTGCGCANCTTCATCAACTTCCAAGCGTCGACAGCGCGCCAAGATATGTGTCGCTAATGGGAGGTCCTGATGCGGTTTTAGATCATGCGGAAGAAGCAGTAAGAAATGGTGAATATCGTTGGGCTGCAGAACTACTAAATCATCTTATTTTTTCTGCATCGGCATCTTCAAAAGCATCAGATCTTTTGGCCTACGCATATACTCAGATGGGCTACCAGTCGCAGTCGGGAGTGTGGAGNGATATATTTCTCTCGGCTNCTCAAGAATTGAGNCAGGGTAATAATTATAGTCGTAACGATATTGATCTCGCTGCCGAGTTCATAAAGGAGATTTCGCTTGATAGTTTTCTGCAATCAATGACTGTCAACATCGATCCAGATAAGGCATCTGGTAAGACTATAAAGATTAAGGTAGATTTCATAGACAAGGGTAGAACTTTTCTGTTGTTCACCAGAAATTCTGTTTTACATTTTCATGAAATCGATGGGAGTGAATCGGCTGACGCCTCAGTGCGGCTAACCCATCAACTCTTTATCGATATGCTGATCGGNAAAGCTGGAATTAAACAGACCATTTTTTCAGANGATTTATCTTTTGAGGGGAGTATTGTTGCTTTGCTCAAGTTTTTTAGTCTCTTTGGCGAACAAAACACAAGTTTTAATATCGTAACGCCTTAGGCTGCAACATTGGAGATGCTCACAATTGGAATTATTGAATTTTAAAAGAATGGCAAGAGCAAATCCGAATTTTAATTCGTGTCATGATTTTTGGACGGTTCCATCCGAGAAAGTTTAATGTTTGAAATAGACTATGGGTTAAAGGACTTAGNAAATTACAGCGGTGATGAGTCAAGCTACATTAGCTCAAATGGCCTGAGATTTGCGTATGGAACATTTGGCAACAAGTCAAATCCAGCGATAATCTTGGTGGCCGGTTTATATAATCAGATGGTTAGATGGCCTTTCGAGTTCTGTCATGACCTCGCCGCTCGAAACTTCTTCGTTATTCGTTTTGATAACAGGGATATTGGCCTAAGCAATTGGATGACCGGTTTAAAGGCCCCGAGTCTTGTGCGTCAGATGCTGAAATATCGATTCGGCTTGCCAGTTGATGTTCCCTATACTCTTGATGATATGGCTNCNGACACTGTTGGCATCCTCGATGGTTTGAGTGTGAAAAAGGCACATTTTGTAGGTATGTCGATGGGTGGTATGATCTGTCAGATTGCCGCTGCGCGTTACCCTGACAGAGCACTTTCTCTTACTTCCATAATGTCTACGAGCGGAACTTTTGGTAAGGGCAAGCCGTCATTGAAAGCGTCGATGCAAATGCTTAAAAAACCATCCAAAGGTCAATCTAGAATTGATAATTCGGTTGAAATTCTTCAGTTTTTAGGAAGCCCCGGATATCCNGTCAGTGATTCTGTTGTGAGAGCCATGGTTGAATTGGAGTATGCGCGCGGAAGTAACCCTGCAGGTTATCTTCGTCAAATGGCAGCAATTAATACGGCACCCAATCGAGTGCATTTGTTGAACTCTCTTAAAATCCCAGCTCTAATTATTCATGGTCGAGAAGACCTTTTAGTTCCTCTAAGCGGGGGTATCGACACGGCTAGGCATATTAGGAATTCTCGTCTAGTGGTTTTTCCTGGTATGGGCCATAATTTGCCAATCCAGTTGCTTGGGCGTTTTGCAGACCTCATTGCGGAGCATCAAACCTCCTAGGTGTCTTGCATCGGTGTTACAGATTCTAATCAACAGCGTGCGATAATCTAGCCTTGATCGTCTATAACTCAATTGCTCTTATGAAGCTCTTCATTTAGTTCGATAGCTTTCTTATTTTTCAAGCATTCAACCTGTCCATTTATAGAATTTCGGCGAAAGAGCAGGTCACTTTCATTAGCTAATTCCCTTGCTTTGCACTTGCCGTTATCGCTTCCATCGTCTTTTACCATAGTTACGATTGTTCCTGAAGTGAGATAGAGACCAGCCTCGACGGTGCAGCGGTCACCTAGAGGTATGCCCAACCCTGAGTTGNCCCCAAGGAGACAATTTCGGCCCACACCGATCACGACATCGCCACCACCCGATAAGGTTCCCATGGTTGATGCACCTCCGCCTATATCCGAGCCTTCGCCACAGAAAACGCCAGCCGAGATTCTTCCTTCGATCATGGCGATGCCTTCTGTACCAGCATTAAAGTTAACGAAACCTTCGTGCATGACGGTTGTCCCATGACCAATGTAAGCTCCCAACCTGACTCTTGAGGTATCAGCGATTCTGACGCCCGCGGGTACCACGTAGTCAACCATCCTAGGGAATTTATCAACCGAATTAACGGTCANCACTTCTCCCTTTGCTCTAGCCTCTAGCATTCTGGATGGGAGTTCGATTACATCGATCGGACCAACGTTAGTCCATGCTATATTTTTTAGCAGACCAAATATTCCCTGCAAGTTGATTTCATTCGGCTTNACAAGTCGATGGGATAATAATTGNAGTTTTAAATATGCTTGCGGTACTGATTCAGGAGGTTTGTCTTCAGCTAAGACAGTTACTANGATAGATTTATCCAATCCTGCTAGGGTTTGTAGAGATTGAGCAATGTCATCCAGCCCCGCTTGCCCAAGTCCTGAAAGCAATTCCTTTTGCTGGAATTCTGTTAGTTCGAGATCAAACGTGCCCGGAGCAAGGAGGGATCGGACAGAGTTACTTTGCGTATGCGTTAGATTTATCATGGGTGATGGGAAGAGAACCTCCAACCACTCACGCTTTTTATTTTTAGTACCAATACCAAAAGCTAAACTATATATAGGCTCCATAACTTGATCTCTAGTTGATGTCTTATTGGGGGTTCTTACTTGAACAACTGCATGTAGTCAATTTCGTTGAAGCCCACTATNAATAGATCGCCATGCTCCAATACGGGCCGTTTAATAACGGTCGGATGATCGCACAAAAAGTTGACGATAGTAGCCCCGTCAATATGATTTTTTATTTTCTGATCAATCCCACGCCAAGTANTTCCCCGNCGATTCAATAGCAAATCCCATTGAATNATTCCAACCCAGCGCGAGACTAGTTTGTGNTCAAGTCCATTCTTTCGAAAATCATGGAATGAAAAATCAATTTGATTTTCANCTAGCCAGCGTTTTGCCTTTTTAACACTGTCACAATTGTTTATGCCATAGATAACAGTTGTCATTATTGTTTCTACCCATTTGTGATCTAAGAAGTACTAGGCTTTATATGTAGTGTACGGTTTTTTTCTGTTCGGATAACAATATCGACAGATCTCACAGACACGACCATCACACCCGCGAGCGGTGCAGAATTCTCTCCCATAAAAAATAATTTGTAAATGCAGTTCATTCCATCTTGCCTTGGGGAAGACCACTTTTAAATCTCTTTCTGCGGTTTTTACAGTTTTACCGCGGGTCAATCCCCAACGTTGCGAGAGCCTAAAAATATGGGTGTCTACCGGAAAACTGGGTTTACCAAAAGCCTGAGCAACAATTACGCTGGCAGTTTTGTGTCCGACTCCGGGTAATGTTTCTAAAGTGCTAATATCTTCAGGCACCTCACCGCCAAAATTTCCCAACAGTATGTCAGAGAGTTCCGATATGGCTTTTGATTTCTTCGGGGCAAGACCGCAAGGACGAATAATACGGTATATTTCGTCTACTGACATTTTCTTCATTTCTTGAGGAGTGGGTGCAACGGCAAATAACTTGGCTGTAACTAAGTTGACTCTTTCATCAGTGCATTGAGCGCTTAATAATACAGCTATTAGCAGTTGAAAATGATTTTCATGCATCAACGGCACCGGTGGATTTGGATAAAGTTGACTTAATTTCTTATCAATATAAGCTGCTCTCTCTGATTTAAGCATCATAGTCCCTTGATATAGGATGCTATCCGTGACGCGCCTTCACTGCATTCCGCGACTGTGGCCACCAAGGCCAATCGAAGCCGATTTTGTCCGGGATTTCTTCCCTCTGAAGTGCGAGCCATGAACTGTCCAGGAAGGACAGTGAGGTTTTTTTTTGCATAAAGATCTCGCGTCATATTGACATCGTCAATTGGAGTTTTGGGCCAAAGATAAAAGCTAGCCTTTGGCTCCGGAAAGGACATCACTGGGTTCAGAATTTTCGTGACAACAGAAAACTTTTTTCTGTATAACGCTCGATTTGCTATCACATGTTTCTCATCTCTCCAGAGAGCTTCAGAAATCAATTGGACAGTTGGAGACATTGAGGAACCATGATAAGTTCTATACTGTAAAAAGTTTTTGATTAATTGTTGATCCCCTGTCACGATACCGGACCTCAATCCGGGAACATTAGATCTTTTCGACAAACTATGAAACACTATACAGTGCTTAAAGCTATAATTTCCAAGTTTTTCGCATACCTCAAGTAAGCCTGGAGGTGGTGATTCCTCATCAAGATAAATCTCGGAATAACATTCGTCGCTCACAATCGTAAAGTCATACTTATGCGCTAATTCAATTGCTTTGGTGATTTGTTCGACCGTCATGACGGCACCAGTAGGGTTGTTTGGTGAACACAAATGAAGTATCTGGCACCGCTCCCATTCTTTTTCGGTAATTCTTTCAAGATCGGGAGAAAAGTTATTTTCGGCTAAAGAATCCAGAAATTTTATTTTAGCGCCAGCTATTATCGCAGCACCTTCATAAATTTGGTAAAAAGGATTGCTTGTAATGATCAGTGGAGACTTTGTTGGATCAACTCGAAATTGTGTAAATGCAAATAGACCTTCTCGTGACCCATTTATTGGAAGAATATTTGATTTATCGAGACCATTAGCCTTTAATCCATACCTAGTTTTCAGCCAATCAGCCGCAGATTGCCGGAAGCAATCTGTTCCTTTAATTGAGGGATAATAATTAAGCCCACTGATTGAATCGTCTAGGACTCCTTTTAGAAAGTCAGGCAAGCTATGTTTCGGTTCGCCGATCGAGAAGGATAGGTGAGTCAATTCGCTCGGTGGCGCAATATCTGCCAAAATATGTCTAAGGCGCTCAAATGGATATGCTTTAAGATTATGCAAACTAGGGTGCATGATGTTCTCTTTGTATAGTCATTTTTACACTATCCGGAAGCTTCGCTCATATCACTTAACTCTTCGCATATTGTTTGCTCAACGCGTCGCGTTAGAGCGGGATCAGCGATAGGTTTTCGGGACGCATGAGTTAAGTGAAAAACGTCTTCTACCCGTTCTCCTAAGGTTGAGATTTTTGCAGTCACAACGCGCAGATTATACCGAAAAAATATATTTGCTATACGGGCTAGAAGACCTGGTCTGTCCGGTGTGATGACCTCCAACCAACTAGAATTGCTCTCTGCATCCATCTTAAACTTTGCGGTTGTTTGTTTTGTAAAACTTTTCAATTGTCTCGGAGTCCGTCTTTTNATATCGAAATCAACGGAATCTGGGTTCAAAATGGCTTGTCGAAGGGAAGAGCNTATTTGGTCGCTTAAAAATNTATTTCCGCCAACAGGAGCGCCGTCTGCATCCAAAACATAAAANACATCAAATGAGTTATCATCACTATTTGTATGTAGTCTCGCGTCNTGAATNTTCAGGTTGAGTTTGTCTAATACCGCGGCCGCAATGGAGAGCGTATTAAATTCTTTCTGAGAAAACACAAAAATCTGCGTTGCTACTAAGATTTCTACACCGACATCTTTCAATAAAACGACCGGCACTCGCCGATCTTCCGAGCCTTTGGTTTGCTCTTTATACTGCGCGATAGCTGTTGTATATCGAGCTATATCATCTGCCGTTTCTCTTAAGAAAAACTCATCGCCTATGTCTCCCCATATCTTTTCGGCTTGTTCTAATGCGATGTTATGCTCCAGTAATTTCATGGAAATTACGTTTTTAGCATTCTGAGACCATCTTGATTTGTCAATCGGTATACCTAGTCCTCGTTCTAACGCTTTTTTTGTTTGCATGTAAAGATTTTGTAAAAGAGATCCTTTCCACTCGGTCCACAAATTCGGGTTTGTAGCATTTATATCGCCCACTGTTAAAACATAGAGATAATCCAGATGCATTTGATCACCGACTTGCTCCGCAAATCTATGAATTACTTGAGGATCCGAAATATCTTCTCTTTGTGAGACAAAAGACATTATTAAATGATTTTTAACAAGCCATCTCACTAATTTAGTTTCGTTTTCTTGTAATTCATGCCTTTTAGAGAAAACAGCAACGTCTTCGGCTCCGAGGGATGAATGATCGCCACCTCTACCTTTAGCTATATCATGATAAAGCGCTGAAATTATTAGGAGCTCAGGTTTGGCTAGATTTTTAAATATATGAGAGGGTATTGGGAATTGTTTTGCCACTTCAGGCCTAGCCAATCTCCGGATATTTTTGATGACTTCAAGAGTGTGTACATCGACTGGGTAGATGTGAAAGAGATCATGTTGCATTTGCCCAACGATTTTACCAAATTCTGGAAGATACTTTCCTAAAATCCCATAACGATTCATACGATTTAGTTGGAAAGAAAGCCTGTAGGGAGCATTTAACAGGCGCATAAATAATTTTCTGTTTTTTGCGTCAGCCCTAAAGTTGGCATCGATCAAATGTGTTGAATGCCGGATTTGACGTATCGTCGAAGCTCTGATTCCTTCTATTTCGTTATTTTCTCCGAGAATGACAAATATTTCGATTAGTCCGGTAGGGTAAAATCTAAACGTGTCATGAGATATTGTATCTAGCAAGCCATCCCGAACGAAAAAATGCTCACTAATTTGTGAATTATGCTTTGTTTTATTGTCGCGATATATCGCTTCATCAAGATGTTGATGAAGCACATCATTTAAGCCTCTAATAGAAAGAACTGTTTGGTAATACTTTTGCATGAACTTTTCAACGCCCAATTTCCCCTTCATGTCCTCGTAACCCAGCATTTTGGCCAATGTTCGTTGATGATCAAATAGAAGCCTTTCCTCCGCTCTGTCGGCTATTAGATGAAGGCCATATCTTACTTTCCACAAAAATTCCTCATCTGCATAAAGTTTTAAGTATTCGTGCTGAAGCAAGAAGCCTTTCTCGACCAGTTGAGAACGTCTAGTCACGTTAAAATGCCGTTTTGCGGTCCAATCTATAAGCTGCACATCCCGCAGACCTCCGGGAGCATCTTTAACATTTGGTTCTAAGTTGTACTCGGTGTCATCATGTTTTTTATGACGTTCTTTCTGTTCATCGAGTTTTCCCGCATAGAATTCGGCTGAACTCCAGATTTGATGAGGCCCGGTAGATTGAATGAGTTTTTTATGATTGGATATATTTCCACAAATTAGGCGTGTTTCCATCAAATTGGTGGCTATTGTGATATCGTTTTTTGCCGCGTCGACACATTGACGAATGGACCGAACACTGTGACTAATCTGCAGACGAGCATCCCATAGAAAAGCCAGATATTGTTCTATACTTTTTTTATATTTATAAGCTACATTTTTACCCGCGAGGATAAGCAGATCAATATCGGAGTAGGGGTGAAGCTGCCCTCTACCATAACCACCGACAGCTATAAGACAGATACTGGTGTCCCAATCGTAATTTTTCCATGCGTATTGAAGCATGAGATCTACAAATGCAGCTCTCTCTCTTACTAATCTATGGGCTTCATCACCTTCATTGAACCTATTATGAAAATGGTGATTGGCTGCATTAAGGGCATTTTTGAAAACTTGTACAGGCTCATGGCTGATCAAATCGCTTGAAAAGCGCTTTTGATCAAAAAAAATTGGGGCCGAGTCAAATGCGGACATGATTAATAATAATATTAGAAACTTTCATCAGTTCGAGCGGTAAATACCTCACAGCCGTCGGCGGTAACTGCGATGGTGTGCTCCCACTGCGCTGATAGTCTGCCATCAATTGTTTCTACGGTCCAACCATCTCGTTTTAACTTGGTCCCAGGTTTGCCCCCATTGATCATTGGTTCAATGGTGAACGTCATTCCTTCCTCAAGCGCTAGACCTGTATTTGGAATTCCATAATGCAGAATTTGAGGCTCTTCATGGAATTGCATTCCTATTCCATGACCACAATAATCACGCACTATTGAATAATGTTTTGATTCTGCATAAGTCTGAATTACGTGCCCAAGATCGCCAAGTTTTACTCCTGGACGAACTATCTCAATAGCTTTATAGAGGCAATCTTTCGAAATGTTTACGATACGTGTTGCATGATTTTGAGCTTTACCGACGATAAACATCTTGCTTGTATCTCCGTGCCAACCATCTTTAATTACGGTCACGTCTATATTAATAATATCACCACTCTTCAGAATTTTTTTTTCTGAAGGAATTCCATGGCATACGACCTGATTAATTGAGGTACAAATAGTTTTAGGGAAACCCCTATAACCTAAGCAAGCCGGAATAGCCTTCTGCGTTTTGGTGATATAGTCGAAGCAAATCATGTCCAAGTGCTCGGTCGAGACACCTGGTTCTACAAAGGCCTCAATCATCTCTAGCACTTGGGCAGCCAACTTTCCAGCTATACGCATTTTGTTAAGGTCATCTTTGGATCTTATGTTAATAGACATAGTTTATACGTCCTACCCATGAGAACACCCATTGTACATCGATAGTTAGGTATTCAGAATATCCAAGTTTCAGATTTATTCATAAAAATGTAAACAGATTCACGCTAAATGCTTTGGAGTTTTCTAGAACCAATTTTTTTATCGCGGTTGCTCTTTAAAACGCTATGGTAGATGTGGTATAAAGCGTCCCGCAAGTTGCTTAGCAAAACTGAAATTAATTTATACTACTCACACATACCGTCACAGCAATTGGGGTGCTCACATAAAGCCAATGAAAACTAAGGCTTTGAGTTAATTGCTGGGGTTTGTGGAGGCTTAACCCAAAATAGGAAAAAATTATGTCTTCTGTAAGTATGCGAGATATGCTGCAAGCTGGGGTTCATTTTGGCCACCAGACGCGATTTTGGAATCCAAAAATGCGTGAATATATTTTTGGATCACGAAATAAAGTACATGTCATTAATCTCGAGCTAACTGTCCCAGCATTTAATGAAGCGCTTGATTTAATTTCCCTCGAAGCGTCTCGAGGGAATCAGATTCTCTTTGTCGGGACTAAACGTGCTGCGCAAAAAATTATAAAAGAACAAGCTGAGCGATGCTCAATGCCGCATGTGAGTCATCGCTGGCTAGGTGGGATGTTAACGAACTATAAAACTATTCGAGAATCAATTAAGCGTTTTCGGAAATTGGAAGAAGAAGAGAAAGATGGTACTTTTGATAAACTTACCAAGAAAGAAGTTTTGCTAAGATCCAGAATCAAGGACAAATTGCACAATGCTATTGGCGGTATCAAAGACATGAATGGACTGCCAGATCTTCTTTTTGTGGTGGATGTAGATCACGAGCGTATTGCCATTAAAGAAGCAAATAAATTAGGGATACCTGTAATCGGTATCGTTGATACAAACAGTGATCCTGATGGTATTGATCATGTCATTCCTGGTAATGATGACTCAATTCGAGCAATTAAGTTATATACGGCCTCCGTGGCGGATTCTATTTTGGAAGGCAAATCGAAAATGGAAGGCGCTGTAAGCAAAGATGAATTTGTTGAAGTGTCGGACTCTACCGACGAAGACACAACCGCTGATACGAAGGAACCGCAGCCACAAAAAGAAGCTGAGAGTGAAGACGGCGCCGAATAAAATTGCTATCGGTAGGTCTTAACTGAAAAGAATTGGGGGGCGATAGCCCCCTTTTTAATGTACAT
>NZXB01000035.1 GCA_002701765.1 Porticoccaceae bacterium | reverse complement strand
TCATCCAGGTTTTCGGTCAATACCGTAGGAGTCTCTATGGGTAAACCCAAAACCAAATTGAGCATTTGCAGCGTAATGAGTTCCAAACGCTTGGCATTCTTCAACTGGTTGTCCACCGAAGAAAGGGTAATCTGCAACTGATCCACACTTTCCTCATCTCCCAGGCCATTTTCGTATATACGTTTGGTCTCGTAAAGATTCTTTTCCAGAGTGGCCTTGTTCTTTTCGGAAATCTGCACGCTTTCTTGGGCCAATAACACATTGCCATAGGCTTCCACAACAGATTTTCGTACCTCCAACTCGGTTTTCTCCTTGTTGTTCTGGCTGTACTCCAAAAAGGTCTTGGTGGCCTGTACCCCCACAATGTAGGAACCATCAAAGATTTGTTGTCTCAAGGTTGCAGTGGCCGACATGGAATGGGCTTGCCCAAAAACCACTTCTTGGTACGTGCCAGGTTCGCCGCCAAAGAATTCTGCGGGAATTTGGGATACGGGCTGTTTCAATTGGTTCTGATAGCTTACCGCTCCGGAGATCTGTGGTAGGCCCGTGGCAATGGTTTCCCACTTCTGCTTTTGGGCATCCACTATGTCCCTAGAGGCATTGATGGAGCTATAGTTGTGCTCCAAGGCGTAGGCAATGGCCCCATCCAAACTGAAATTTGGGATGGTATCCTGGGCCGAGGCCAGCCAGGGCAATATTAACATTAAACTGATAAGGGTTGTTCGCATTTATTCTTGATTTGAATTGATGATAGAGTTTAGTATGTTTCTTCCTTTGGGGGTCACGATACCCCTAAGATGATATTCGATATAATAATCAAGCAATTGTGCTCTACTAAATATTTCCGTCGGAAAAACATTGTTGTCCTTGATGCTCATGACACCCGTGAAATAGATTCGCGATACAAATTCCACATTAAGATTATTACGGTAAATTCCCATTTCCACCCCCCGTTTTAGATTTTTAGATACACAGCGGTGCGTAAATTCAAATTGTATTTCCTTGAATGAGGCATGGATTTTCGGATAGTACTTTTGCAATTGGTAGAGAGGTGATAGCTTTTCGTCGTTTAAGTGTACCATTAGAAATTTTTTGACCTCATAGAGCTCCTCAATAGGGTTTTTCCCCAATGCAATAATATCGTTAACACCACAGGAAACAAATTCGGACATGTTTATGGTGGTTTGTTCCAGGAAAATTTGGATCGAGATCTTGCTAGAGTGGAATTTTGTGCTATGCCATGGACCATGGAGGGCCAATTACCTATCGAGTTACAACCGAATGTGGATCTTCATCCCGCTTTGCGGAATTTTTATGCCTTGGGTTATGACACATTTCTGGCATATCGGGAGTTGCTCGGTTTAAGACGGGCCAGCATGCAAACACCTATTTTCGGCGCAACAGGCATACTTACTCTTTCAAATGGTCACATCAAAAGGCGAACAGGATGGGCCAAATTTGACTCCAGTGGTGTTTCAACAATATCGCCTGAGTACTAAGAGTTTCCGATGATATAATCTTGAGTAAATAGTGAAGAAATTTGATACTCGCTTTTATAGAAAAGAGTAGCTAAGTGGACCGGATTTTATACAAATTTTTTGAGCATATAATCGAAAGCTCCATGATTCTTGGTGACAGTTTCTCTGATTCTATCCAAGTCGCAACAGAAATTGTAGCGGACGCCCTCTTAACGGGAAATACTATATTTACCGTCGGGCAAGGGAATTCTTGTGCGTTAGCTCAGCTTCTCACTCATAACCTCGCCCTGGGGACTCAGATGGATCGGCCCGGCTTCCCCTCGCTAAACTTAAGTCAAATGGTTTGTGGTTTTACCAATGATTGCAATGCGAAGGTGCTCTTGACCCATTCAAAGTCATCAGATATCTTGTTCTTACTCAGCCGCGGTGCCAGCAATACTAATTTAATTCAATTTGTCGAAGCTGGAGTCCAACGGGATCTAAGGATTATACTAGTGGCTTATAAAGATGATGCCATGTTGATAGAACATCTAAGACCCCGTGATCTGTGTCTAGATTTGAGTTGTTTCGAATCTAGAGTACTAAGCCAACTGCACCTGCAAATTATTGAAAGTCTGAGTCAACTCGTAGACCACGTTATTTTGGGAGAGAATTAAGTGGCTAAATTAATTTTTTTAATAATCACATCTTTAATTTTTACCGGCTGCACAACGATAGAGCATCTAGTGCGCGAGAAACCCGTGGGCGAAGAAGAGGCCTCCCAAGGGATTGGCGTCGACATAACCGACTCTACAATAGCTAGGCATATAGGAGTAAATATTAAAAAAGTTGATCCTGATCTAGAATATGCCAACGTCAACATCAACGTTTTTAATTCCGTAGTGCTGTTGACTGGAGAGGCCCCCAATCAAAGGTTAAAAACGATTGCAGGAGACACTGCTAGATCTATTAAGGGCGTTCGAGTTGTGCATAATGAATTAAAAATACGCCCTAATTCTTCTATTCCTGATCGAGGGGTGGACAGCATGATCACGGCCAAGGTAAAGATAAAACTCGCCTTGGACGAAGAGGTTACTGCTAGCGATATAGATGTTATAACAGAGGATAATGTCGTGTATCTGATGGGTTTAATACCCAAAGTAATGGGCGAGAAAGCCGCAAATCGAGCTCAGGAAACGGGTGGTGTGCGACGAGTTGTAAAAGTATTCGAATACACTGACTAGATCAGAAAGACGAGTTAGACGATTTCTATTGCCATGGCTGTGGCTTCGCCACCACCAATACACAGGCTTGCAATACCACGCTTTAGAGATTTTTGACGAAGAGCATGGATCAGCGTCACCAAAATGCGTGCACCGCTTGCGCCAATCGGATGCCCTAAGGCACATGCTCCTCCATTGACGTTTATAATTGAGTGATCGATCTTCAAGTCATGCATTGCCGCCATAGTAACTACCGCAAAGGCCTCATTGACCTCCCATAGATCTACGTCATCAACCAACCAACCAACTCGAGACAAAGTCTTTTTTATCGCTAATACCGGGGTAGTAGTGAACCACTCAGGTTCTTGGGATGCGTCATCATAGCCGCGAATTAAGGCAATGGGTTCGAACCCCAAGGCTTCAGCTCTGTCGATATCCATGATAGCCAACCCTGCAGAACCGTCTGAAATTGAGCTCGAGTTGGCCGCAGTTACAGTTCCGTCTTTTCGGAATGCCGGTCTAAGGTTAGGGATTTTATCTATTCTCGCACGCCCTGGTTGCTCATCAACATCAACACTAACGCTACCATTTCGAGAAGCCACAATCACCGGTGTAATCTCTTCGTTAAAATATCCTTCCTCGATAGCTTTATTGGCTCGATTCAGAGACTCAATGGCGAACGAGTCCTGCTGCTCCCTAGTAAATCCATAGCGAGAGGCGCAATTCTCTGCAAATTCGCCCATCGCAAGACCTTGATAAGCATCCCGCAAACCGTCGTGCTGCATATGATCATGCATGACCGCTTCACCGAAACGATATCCTTGTCGTGCCTTAGGCAAAAGATATGGTGCACGACTCATGCTCTCCATGCCACCAGCAATAACCGTTTTGGTCTGGCCCGAGAGAATACTGTTACAACCAAACATGACGGACTTCATCCCCGAACCACAGGCCTTCTGAATTGTGCCGCAACTAGTGTCTAGACTCAAACCCGCCGCCAAGGCTGCCTGCCTTGCTGGTGCCTGTCCAACTCCAGCACTCAAAACGCAACCCATCAATAATTCGTCGATTCCATCATTTGTTAAGCCGGTCTTTTCGATTAATGACCTTACAACTGAAGCGCCCAAATCGCTCACAGATATATCTGCTAGACCTCCAAGCATTGACCCCATTGGTGTTCTGGAAGCTGCCACAATCGCTATAGGTTTCATCTCAAAATTTTTCCTTTCATAGCCATATTTTTATTTCACAACTCGCAGAGACGGTTTATTCTTTTCGGTCTCTGTAGGCTTCTTGTCTGGAGTTGGCGATACGATTCTAGGGCCTTGAGGCGGAGGTGGTTCATCTGACGGCTCTGATTCAAACATCATACCTTGACCATTTTCTTGAGCGTAAATCCCGAGAATTGCCCCCATCGGACAAAAGATATCTATCGGAACCCCCCCAAAACGGGTAGATAACTTAATGCGATCATTATTCATGTCAAAACTTCTCACAGCGCTCGGAGCAATATTAAGAATAATCTGCCCATTAGTAACAAAACTTTGGGGCACCTCTACTCCACTATAATGCGCATCTACTATGATGTATGGCGTGCAATCATTGTCAACTATCCATTCATAAAAAGCGCGCACGAGATACGGACGATTTGAAAACATCCGTGATCCCTTGTTAGCCATGAATTTCACGCTCTAAGTCAGTCAGACTTTTTTGGAAGGCATCACGAGCAAATACTCTTTTCATGTATTCTAGGAGTGGTTTAGTCTGCGAAGTTTCATGGATCTCTATTCCAAACTGCGGCAATCGCCACAACATTGGTGCCAAACAACAATCCACCAAGGTATAGTCATCGCTCATGAAGTAGGGCAGCTCAATAAAGATTGATGCGACAGCGACCAAAGATTCATTCAATTCGTTTCTCGCAGTCCTTCCTGCGTCACCATTAGGATCGGATAAAATTTGACCCGTCAAAGTGCACCAATCTCGTTCGATCCTGTATATCCATAACCGGCTCTGAGCACGAGCCACTGGATATACAGGTAAAAGAGGCGGATGTGGAAACCGTTCATCAAGATATTCCATCACCACTTTCGATTCGTACAGTGCCAAATCGCGATCGACCAAGGTTGGCAAGCTGCCATAAGGATTCGCTTCGAATATTTCATCGGTAATGCACGATGAGTCGGTATCCTCTATTTCAACAGTCACTCCTTTTTCTGCCAGCACGATGCGCACCCGATGACTGTATTGACAGGTCGGATCTGAAAATAGCGTCATCGATGATCGTCTCAAAACGGTCTCTCCAAGTTGAAAAGTAATAGTATATTAAAATGCCGACTAGGGGCACAGGTATTTAAGCCATATTAGGCCTTTAATTTAAAATAAGCGCAAAAAAAACTAGCTAATGGGGTTAGTGAATACCCTTCCAGTATTCTCGGTTTAAAAGCCACACGAAAACAAAAAATATGCTCAAAAAGATCAACACCCAACGTCCTATAACTCTCCGCTCTTGGGCAAATGGCTCTGCAACATATGTCATGAAGTTAACCAAATCAAACACTGCTTTATCATAATCTTCAGAGTCCAATAGCCCATCAGAAACCAAATTATAAGAACCACATGGATCTGTTAATGGGGCGTCACCAGACGCTGCAGCCCTCATTTTTCCAGATGTGTCACCATAAAACACCTCCGTTAAACCAATGCCAGATGACTCTTTATAAGGCCCCGGCGCACAAGCCATCAGGCCTTGCAATTCTAACAGTGCGTGGGGCATGCCTACGTCCTTGTAGACGCGATTATTTACTCCAAGAGGGCGTGCGTCATCTACGTAAAAATTTCTGAGATAAGTGTATAGCCACTCTGGCGATCGAGCACGCGCAACCAAAGTTAGATCTGGAGGGACAGCTCCAAACCAAGCCTTTGATTTTTCATCCGTCATGCCAATCGTCATCAATTCTCCAATTTTCTGACCTGAAAAAATCATATTTTCAAGCATTAAGTGATGTGGGATATCCAAATCATCTGCCACTCGTTCCCATCTTGAATATTTAAATGAGTGACAGCCCATGCAGTAGTTCACTGCCAGTTTAGCGCCTCTTTGAAGAGAATTTGTGTCATCCAAAGCAGCCTCGTATTGATCACATTCCATGGTGCCACAAGATTTGCCCTCCGCTCCAACTACTTTGAGCGGGACAAACACCAGAACTCCAACAAGAGCAAACCCTCCAAGAGTCTTCAGGGTCCCCATGCCTCCGTCCATGGTAACGCGATCGGGTTCCGGAAGTGTTTTTTCCCAACGTGTCCAAAAATAGATGCCAATAAAGTATGAAAAGTACATTACGGTACAAATTCTGGCCAAGAGTGTCCGCGCATCTGTGGGCGCCTTGACACCAAGAACCCCAAGAATTATGAAACTAGACACAAACAATATGATGGCACTGCGACTCACTTTACCCTTGTATCGCATAGAGCGTACTGGACTGCGATCAAGCCATGGAAGAACGAATAAAATAGCTACTGCCGCAGCCATCACGATAAAACCGCCCAGTTTGTCGGGAACCGCTCGAAGCATTGAGTAGTAGGGGGTGAAGTACCAGACAGGCGCAATATGCTCAGGCGTTTTTAGCGAATTGGCCACCTCAAAGTTGGCATACTCTAGAAAATAACCCCCCATTTCCGGCATGAAAAATAATATGGTACAGAAGACGAAGAAAAACAAGGTTATGGGTATTAAGTCATGAACCACGTAATAGGGAAAAAAAGGTATCCCATCAATTGGCCGCCCTTGTTCGTCCTTGTACTTTTTAATTGAAACTCCATCTGGGTTGTTGGACCCTACATCATGCAGCGCGATTATGTGTAGCACTACCAGACCAACCAAGATGAAAGGAACAGCAACCACATGAAGAGACATAAATCTATTAAGCGTGATGCCTGAGATCAAATAGTCGCCCCGTATCCATTGCACGATGTCTTCACCGACNACTGGAATTGCTCCAAACAGAGAGATAATGACTTGAGCTCCCCAGTATGACATTTGTCCCCAAGGCAAAACATAGCCCAAAAACGCTTCTGCCATCAAAGCCACATAGATGGTCATGCCAAATACCCAGACCAACTCTCTCGGCGCTTTGTACGAGCCATAGACAAGACCGCGAAACATATGGAGGTATACCACTACAAAAAAAAGTGAAGCCCCTGTTGAATGGGCATAGCGGATTATCCATCCTAGCTCAACATCTCGCATAATATATTCTACTGATGCAAAAGCATGCTCGGCAGACCCTTGATAGCTCATAAGTAGCCAAATGCCTGTGATTAACTGCAATACCAAAACCACAATCGCTAGCACACCGAAATAATACATCCAATTAAAGTTCTTCGGAGCGAAATACTCGGACATGTGCTTTTTCCAACTCTCCTTGAGAGTCGGCATTCTAGAGTCGAGCCAAGTCGAAAAACTTTGTCGTTTTTCCATCAAACTTCCTCCGGGTCTACACCAATTATTACAATATCGTCAGACTCATACGAATGGGGAGGAATTTCTAGATTGGTAGGAGCGGGCGCGCCAGCATAGACTCGACCAGATAAATCGAATTTTGAACCATGGCAAGGGCAGAAAAACCCGCCGAGCCAGCTTTCTCCGCCGAGATCCTTGGCTCCTACATCCGGACGGTATGTTGGCGCACATCCCAAGTGCGTGCAAAGGCCCAACATAATTAAAAATTCTTCTTTACCCGATAATGTTCTAGCTGCGCCTTGAACATAGCTAGGCTGCGAAGCCGCAGCGGATTGAAAGTCCTTCAACATCTCCGGTGCTATGCTGTTCACTCCTCGAATCGATTCAACTGTTCGACGGACGATATAGACGGGTTTCCCCCTCCACTCAACAACTATGCGTCCTCCAGGTTCCAATTTACCAATATTTACTTTAATTGGAGCCCCTGCTGCCTTTGCCTTAGCACTCGGTTTCCACGAGGAAAAAAACGGGATTGAAGCCCCAACTACACCCGCACCGCCAACCAAGCCAGTTGCGCCAGTAAGGAAACGGCGGCGGGAATTGTTAACATCATTGTTTTCCAAAAGGATCTCCCTGATAAAATCGTGAACGTTGTTTGCTCAAGAAACTGTCATGAGACTCAGAATACTAAACTTTGCAACCGATTAAGCGATTGCACTAAACAAGGCCCATCACTTTAATTATTTACAAATGTTTTTACTAACAAGACAAACACAAGTCTGATGACAGCAGCTAAAACATGATCTAGCGTTTTGAATACTGCGGCCGTTTTCGTGCTTTGTGGAGCCCTACCTTTTTCCGCTCTACTTGTCGAGCATCTCTTGTTAGGAACCCAGCTTTTCTAAGGGAAGGACGTAAATTTTCATCGTACTTCACCAGAGCACGTGCTATTCCATGACGAATTGCTCCAGCTTGCCCGAAGCTACCTCCCCCGTTCACCGTGACGCAAAGGTCAAACTTGTCTATCATGTCAACCACCTCAAACGGTTGTTTGACAATCATTCTAGCTACCTCTCTGCCAAAGTAGTCATCCATTGATCGCTCATTTATTTTTATCTTTCCATCGCCAGAGCTCATAAACACCCGTGCCGCAGATGTTTTTCGCCGTCCAGTTCCGTAGTAATGTGAATCCGCCATAGTTTTTTCCGCTAAATCTCCAAAGACTCTGGCTTCTGGGCTAAATGGGGATGATTTGCGCCTGCATACACCTTTAGCTTACGAAACATTTCCCTACCTAGGGGCCCTCGAGGCAGCATACCCTTCACGGCCGATTGAATTACTTTCTCAGGGGCTTTCCTAATAAAATCCCCAAGACTGATCCCTTTGATTCCTCCTGGATAGCCTGAATGACTATAGTAAATTTTGTCTTTACCTTTGTTACCTGTATACGCAACTTTCTCTGCATTGACCACCACAACATAGTCACCGGTATCGACATGAGGGGTGAACTCCGGTTTATGTTTGCCCCGCAGACGGGACGCTATCGATGCGGCCAGCCGACCCAGTATCTTATCTTCAGCGTCTACTATGAACCAACCTCGCTGAACCGACTCAGACTTTGCACTATACGTTTTCATCAATTTCGACCCTAATCACCGGCGCTTTTTAAGGGGCGAAGTCTAATGATATACAGGAATTTTTACAAGTATTATTGGTGTTAATATCCAGCTTTAACTTCTTTAAATGATATTGGCTAGGGTTTATGGGGTCTAGCCAGAAATTCGTTACTCTGCATTTCTATCAAACGACTTATAGTTCTTTGGAATTCAATCTCTAATCTGCCGCCGGAGTAAAGTTTCTCTATCGAGGTTTCAGCCGAGAGGACCAGTTTAACATTCCGGTCATAAAACTCATCCACTAGGTGGATGAATCGCCGAGCAGCATTGTCATTTTGCGCTCCCAAGATAGGTATCGAAGAAATAAACACCGATTTAAATTCCTTAGCGATTTGGATGTAATCATTTTGGCTCCTGGGGCCTTCGCATATGTCGCAAAATTTAAACCAAACAATATCGCCTGCAATTTTCAGCACCCTTATGTCTCTTTTTTCCACTTGCAGTTCAATCATTTTATTGACAACAACGTTCGGGTTCGATAGTTTCGAAAAAGTCGCCTCAATAGACGCCTCAGCGATATTGTTCAAAGGGAAATAATACAACTCCGTTCGCTGCAAAGCCCTTAGTCTATAATCCACACCTCCATCCAAATTAAATACATCACAATTTCGCTTGATTTGTTCAATTGCGCCAAGAAATTGCTGTCTCTGCAATCCATTATGATATAGGTGGTCTGGAGAAATATTTGAGGTTGTTACCAGACATAATCCCTTATCAAACAATGAATGCAACAAACCTTTCAGGATCATTGCATCGGCTATGTCATCGACAAAAAACTCGTCAAGGCATAGAACTCTAGCTTGATTAGATAAATTCGCGGCAACTATTTCAAGAGGATTCTTTTGACCTTTTAAGCTATCAAGTTCAGCATGCACTAGCCTCATAAAACGATTGAAATGAAGGCGCTTTTTTTCTTTAAAAGGAAGGCAATCGAAAAAGCAATCCATAAGGTAAGTCTTTCCACGGCCCACCCCTCCCCAGAGATAGATGCCTCGTGCCGCTCCATTCCGTCGCCCAATAAACAAACTGTAGATGCCTTCCAAAGGCCCGCGGAATACACTTTTAGAATCGATTTCTAGATTAGAATAAAGCGTATCAAGTTTTTCGACTGCCGCCGCTTGTCTGGGATCCGAGTCAAAGTTACTCCGCAATAAATCCCTTCCATACCATTCTTTTGGATTGACCATCTTCTCGAATGTACCAGAATTATAAAGCAGGACTTTACCCACGCAAACATGCGGTTACAAGGTTCCAGCGGCGGAAGCGATCTGAAAACACTCTAGCAAGAATTCAAATCACCATTAACTCATAAAACTGTTGCGTCTTTTCTCAGCTTCCGCGAAACTAACCACCTGAAGGAATGGAATTACTTTCATGACAGATGTAGACTTTATCATTTTAGCTGGTATCGGTTCCTTTGTCTTGGGAGCGACTTTGGGATATCTTTGGGCATTTCGCAATGCTAAACAGCGCATCCCTTTGCAGAACATTGAAAAGGAACTTGCTAACAACGAAAATAATTTAAAGCTNCTACAGCAAGAAGTTAATGATCATTTCATANGTTTAACTGCACACGTGCNGCAGGTNAGTGANAGCTGCCAAGATCTCCAAGTCTATCTCACATCCACTGCAGTTAATTTGGCAAGNCCAGAAGTCAGTCGCCAGATTTTGAANACAACAAAACTTGGCGATCAGTTGAATGANNGTGACTTGGGTATGGCATACAAGAAAGGGTTGATTGGAGCTCCTAAGGATTATGCCCCAAAAGTCCCTGGGGGAGTACTCAGTGAAGGATACGGATTAGATGAATCAGCTGAAAATTCATCGATTGTCCAAACGGCTGAAACTCCCGACGAGAATGAAGCGACCGACCCTACACTGCAAATAACTTAGGATTAGGAACCCCCCCGACAAATACACCAACCGATGTCATTGATAAGATGGAAGGTTAAGTTTTTAGAGCTAGGGCAAGGGTGGCCTGGTTACAACCATTCTGAAGTAAGCCAATTACTTCCCCAAACGCTCTAGCGTTAAAAGAATGCAAACCCAACATGCTGGCATTATTAGTAAAGGTGCTTAAAAAAATCCATCATGAGCAAAATTTCATCATCCGAGTCATACGTAATATGGGAAGAAATAATTGGTAAGGCCCGACTTGAAGATGGACGTGAACCCCTGTTTAGGGGTTATTTTGAAGCTACTATATTCGCTTTTGAAAATCTAAGACAGGGCTTAAGTGCCAAATTAGCAAAAGAACTGGCTGGTTCTGGCTTAGAGGAATCTGCCCTAAAAAAGATCATTGCTGAAAGCGAACATAATAAACGCTTAGTTTCCGATGCCGCCGCCGATATAAAAGCAACTCTAGATCGAGATTCTGCATGCAATAGTCCTCTTGAAGTGTTCCTCTTTTACAAAGGGTTTGCAGCTTTGCAATCACACAGACTAGCTAATCATCTATGGCTCAAGGGCCAGAAATTATTAGCATTGTTAATACAATCGCACGTTTCAAACTGCTTTGGAATAGATATTCATCCTGCAGCAAAGATCGGCAGAGGAATAATGCTAGACCATGCCACGGGTCTGGTGATCGGCGAAACAGCTATCGTCGGTGACGCGGTGTCGATAATGCAATCGGTTACTCTTGGCGGCACCGGCAAAGAGAGTGGTGACAGACATCCAAAGATTGGATGTGGAGTGCTAATTGGTCCCGGTGCGAAAATACTTGGAAACATCAGCGTTGGAGCTGGTGCGATGATCGCGGCATCTAGCGTGGTCTTAAAGCCAGTAAGTGATCATACAATAGTGGCTGGAGTGCCCGCAAAAGTAGTTGGCAATACGCAGACCAAAGAACCGTCCTTAACAATGGATCACCATTTTCGCTATAATCCCAACGTAGACTAGCTAATGCATATTTCAGCAACGCGCCCAACTAAACGGCATAATTTCATCTATGCCAGACGCTCCTAAAAGTTGCATTAACAAACGATCCACTCCGAGTGCTACCCCAGCGCAATCAGGCAATCCAGCTTTCACCGCATCCAATAGGAGCATATCGTCTTCTGGAAGCATCTTCCCCATGGCGCGCCTCTCGCAACGATCTTCATTGAAGCGAATCTGATGCTCAGAAAAATTATTAAGCTCGAAATAACCGTTAGCCAGTTCCGAATTATTAAGAAATACTTCAAACCGGCGGCTTACTTGTTGGCCATTCAGGTCATGATGTAACTGTGCTAAAGCCTTTTGACAAACAGGGTAATCGAACAATATCACTAGGCCGCTAGGCATGTTTGGCCGCACGAACGTCTCAAAAAGCATATCGAGATAACCCGAACGAGAATCTCTTTGCCAACTCTCAAAGTTTGTCTCCTCAGCTCGCTTTCTCAGCACCGACAGTTTAACGTTGTGTGGATTAATGCCGAGAACCTCCTCAAATAACTCCCCATAGCTTATTTTTAAAATTTTAGTTGACGGCAAAAAACCCGACACTAAATCAACTACCTCCTCCATCAGCTGATGTTCATTCCAGTTAATACGGTACCATTCTAACATCATGAATTCAGGATTATGAGCAGCCCCCTTTTCTTCGGCACGGAATGCCTTCCCTAGACAAAAAATATCACCGCTACCAGACGCCAAAAGCCGTTTCATGAAATATTCAGGTGAAGTCTGAAGAAAACCTTCGAAGTATTCGGAATTGACTTTAAAACTAGATAAATGCGGATCTGTGACCGAAGTCCTCCCTATCAAAGGTACATCAATCTCTAGGACACCTCGACCGCTCAAAAACCTTCTTAATTGCCTCATCACAGAGCTCCGGTACCTCAAAGTTGTCAGGTCAATCCCAGATCTCCATATTTCAGAATTATCGGTCATGCTCAGTCTTCGATTTGATAAAAGAGTTAAAAAGGTCAGCTGAGGTTAAATTGTCTCATTGTTGAGCGCGACCAAGGTAATCACCTGTTCGAGTATCAACTTTCACAAACTCGCCCGATTCAACGAATAAAGGTACTTTGATCACGGCTCCAGTACTAAGTTTTGCCGGTTTAGTGCCACCACTAGCAGTGTCTCCGCGCAATCCTGGATCGGTCTCCACAATTTCTAGTTCAACATGATTGGGCGGTGTTACCGAAAGNGGAGAACCATTGTATAGGGNGACAATGCATAAATCTTGCTCTCTCAACCATTTGTTTGCTTCACCAATGGCATATCTATCCGCTTGATACTGTTCAAAGTTTCCCGCTTCCATAAAGTGCCAAAAATCTCCGTCGTAATACAGGTACTGCATCTCAATATCTAAAACATCGGCTGCTTCAAGAGTTTCGCCTGACTTCAAAGTTTTTTCTAACACCCGTCCNGTTCNTAAATTACGGAACTTGACNCTGTTAAAAGCTTGCCCTTTGCCTGGTTTTACGAACTCATTATCCAAGATTGTGCAAGGATCCTTCTCAACCATTACTTTAAGTCCTGGCCTGAAATCACTAGTAGAATAATTGGCCATATTGTTCCAACTCCTCTTGTTACAATTGAACTAATGATAACCTAATTGATGCACTAATTAAGTATTGCAAGACTTTTGCGCCTCTCCTCAGAAAAACAATAGCCAGCGCTATTATACTGATCCCAAAGCCTGAAGATCGCGATCGCTGTAACCCATAAGGTAAAGGATGCCGTCGAGACCTGAGTGCGATATTGCATATTGCGCAGACACCCTTACGAGTGGTTTGGCTTTGAACGCCACGCCCATTCCTGCGGCCTGCAACATAGGCAAGTCATTTGCACCATCACCAACGGCAATGACCTGCTCCAAATGGAGACCTTCTTGAATAGCCAATTCGCATAGTAACTCGGCCTTCCGGTTTCCATCTATTATTTCGCCTTTTAGACCGCCTGACAAATGTCCATCAACGATATCTAGTTCATTTGCGAATACATAGTCAACATCCAAAATGGACTGAAGACGAGATGCAAAAAATAAAAACCCACCAGAAACAATGGCAGTCTTGAATCCAAGTTGTCTAAGCCGTTTGAGTAAATACTCAGCCCCCTCATTGAGTCTAAGCCTTTTAGCCACATCCAGCAATATATCTTCTTTAAGACCGCTTAAGAGCTGCACTCTCATTCGCAAGCTCTTTTCAAAATCCAACTCACCCCTCATTGCGGAGGCAGTTATGGCCGAAACTTGTTCCCCAATTCCAGCCTCAACCGCCAATTCATCAATGACTTCAGAATCGATCAGGGTAGAATCCATATCAAAAACTATCAATCTCCGGCTTCGCCTGTAGATAGAATCTTTTTGAAAAGCGATATCGATATCATGGCTTGCGCCAAGTTCCAGCAAAGAACTTCGAAAAACATCAACATATCGAGTCTCCCCTCGAACCGAAAATTCTACACAAAATCGCCCTGAGCAATCTATATTGTGATATGCGGTTCGTCCAGATAGCCGCGTTATTTTGTCAATATTTAGCCCAAACTCAGAGATTTTTTCTGTCACAACTTCTAGATAATGGGAATCGATTTTTGACGCGAGAAGACTAATAATATGTCTCTGCTTTCCCTGTTGATCGACCCAATCTTGATAATTGTCTGGAGAAATAGGAAGACATTTTACTCGCATGCCGAGCTTTTTTATCTTGCATGAGATTGATTCAATTACTGAAGAGGAGGAAAAGTTCTCGGGGATTGCTGCCAAGATCCCGAGATTTAGCTGATCGTGAATGACAGCCTGACCAATATCAAGCACAGTAGCATCGAAAAGCGATAATGTCTGCGAAATTTCTCTCGTAACGCCAACTTGATCGGTGCCAAAAATATTGATAAGCAGAATGTTTTTCACTGCCTGAGGTGCCCTCTACTAGCTAGGCAACATTATATAATAACTGGCAGAATAGGATAGAATAGATCGCAATAAGATATGCCCAATGGGTGAAAATATGCGTCAATGCCGTGTGGCTCCAAAATTATCCGCTCTTGTTGTGTTGGCTCANTTCNCCTTTTTCCTTGCGAGTTGGTGGCTAATTGCCCANCACACCAAACAAACAGTCGCTACTATTTTAGAAACACAAAGCNAGGACGCNATGAATCGTATTCTCGATACTGTTCCCGCTGCGATTATTAATGACGATTCAATTAGCATTCAGGTTATTTTAAACAAAACCACACAAAATCCTTTCGTGCATAGCGCTGCNTATTTTGATAGTGAAAATATCCTCAGAGCACAAAGCACNGNCGAGAAAAANCCNATATCAGCCCCGGCTATTTTCAGTCGTCAAGTTCAAGTGCAAGGGAATCTGCTAGGTCGAGTTGAGGTCACTCTTGATAAAAAGAAAATTCAATCGACCTCGGGAGACATAGCAACAGATTGGATATTCTTATGGTTCATCTACTCTGCCTTAACCACTTACCTCTGCTTTAATTTCGTATCCAATCTGGAAAANCGTGCTTTTAAANTTGTCGCTAAACTCCCAGGAAAAAATCCTAACGANTCGAATGGGTTTGAATGTCTAGAAGAAAANTTACAACCACTACTNGAGCTGTCTCAAAACAANTATGAAAGTTACCACAACTTCCACTATTGCNCGTTAATAACAGGCAGCCTCATTAATANAGAAGAATTAAAAGATCGACTCAATGAAGAGAGTCTCGAAAAACTTCTTAATAGNTTAGATAGCTGTGNNAGAGCAACTGCGAAGCTTTATGGAGGACAGCGTGTCGAAGGAGACGAAAGCACTTTGCATTTGTGCATGCGATCTAATGATTGTTCGAAACAACACTTGCTTGTTTGCCTCATGCTAACNTANTCTCTTCAACAACTTGTAAAGCAATTGTCATCTCGNTTGTCTATAAAAATAGAAATGACGTGGATTCTTTTGGGTAAAAAGATCGCCTCTACACCAATATTTTCNTTCCATGAAGACATGGCCCAATTGAAAAAAAGTTCTCTAGACCAAGCCGCAAAACTGANCAATGAAATGATAGCCATACAAACGTCTGAATTCAGTATTGACGAATTATCTACCATTGCGAGATTTAACCATCTCGAGGAGAATTNTTTTTCANTAAAAGCATTCCCAATAGAGCGACAAGAGCTACTNAACAGACAAATAGCACATCTCTATCATGCGTGTTTCACGGAGGAAGTCAACTTTCCAAGCTCCCGGGTACCGCGAGTTAGTAGTTCGCGGTGTAGTAAAATATGATTTAATCTGGGCTAGCTATTTGCAAATGCTGGTTCATTTCCAAAGCAGGGATTTCTTTTTGATTTTCACCGACCACCTTTGCTGGAACTCCAACCACTGTGGAATGAGGCTTAACAGACTCTATAACCAAGCTACCTGCTCCGATCTTTGCACCCCTTCCCACTGAGACGTTTCCTAAAACCTTTGCGCCAGCCGAAATCATCACACCGGATTCAATTTTTGGATGACGATTGCCGGATTCAGACCCCACTCCACCAAGAGTTACCGAATGAAGGATTGATACATCGTTACCTATAACTGNGGTTTCNCCTATCACTAGACCTGTTGCATGNTCAAGCATTATACCTGAGCCAAGGGTAGCCCCCGGATGGATATCGACAGAAAACTTGGACGCCACCTGACTTTGGAGAAACAAGGCCAAAAAACGCCGTCCTTGAGTCCAAAGCTTGTGAGATATCCTTTGAATCTGCAAAGCCTTAAACCCTTTAAAGTAAACTAGAGGCATTAGCAAGTTCTCACAAGCAGCATCTCTTTGTAAGTAAGCTCTTAGATCTAGACATAAATCAAAAAGGATTTGGGGCTCACTTTGAATCACTTCATGAAAGACCTGAGCAATAGTTTCGAAAGAAATCGAAGGGTGATGAGTTTGGGAGGCGAGACAGAAAACAATTGCTTCGGAGAAGCTGTTATGTCTGAGGATATGCTGCTCAACAAAGCCCGCCATCTGCGGCTCCTTATCACTCAGTTTCGATGCCTCTGAACGCAACAATAGCCAAACACTATCTGGAGTTTCTCTCATGAATTATGCCCGATTAATTAGTCGACACAAATAAAACGTTCGTAAATGAGTTCTAAATTCTGTAATACTGTGTCTAAAAGAAAAATGTTACTCTCTCGCAGACGCCGCTCCAATGAAGTTAACTTCATTGCCTCTGCATAAACTCGAGAAATAGGAGCGTAACTAAGATGCCAGCGCTCAGGGAGGACTCCTCCGTTATAGGTTGCGTAAGGCCGATAAAAGCCACATTGCGGATCGATATGATCATCCAGCCAATCATGCATTGAAGCAAAAATTCCATCTCCTACTGTTTCCTCATGCAACAACCGTAACTTATACCCTTCCGACATAGCTGCCGAATCATAAATATCGATATCGGTGCCCCAGTGGTGTCTGGAAGCGCCCGGCAATGCCGACCACCTCAAAACCGATTCTACCCTCTCCCACTCTGTTAAATTTTCTATATTAATAGGTCTCCCCATAGCGTCTAGCACTGGTCTTTTCCCAGACAACTTATCATTCCAGATATCGCATTGACGTTGAAATGAGCGATAACCACTGCAAACATTAAGAATGAAGCCCTTATCAAAAGCCTGCTCACATAATTCGTTCAAGGGTCTATGAATCTCTTTATGAATATAAATTTCATGATCTGAGGCTTCTGTGAAAGCACTCTTCCANGGGATAANTGGACGCCATGCNTCCTCGNTACTAATGTCGAAANCCGAAATATNGCNATAAGAATTGGANTTNTTTTCCATTAGCATGCNCATCGAAAAAACCACTTCAGCCTCAGTTTACTCCACACCATATTGGACCGTCTATGANTAAAGCGGNCAAATATAATTANTTCCCAATGCGGAAATTCAATCCTAAAAAACCAAATCAATTGGGCTAATCAGACTGCTGGCAAACTGCGTCTGTTGACATTGCCATGCCATTACCTCAACNCCTTCATCAATAGCGTGATACAAGGTACGCACGTACTCTGCATCAATGTGAGAGGCCATTCCAAGACGATCGATTCCATTAATTTGGACACAGAAAAACAATACCGCCCTNTNNCCCAGANTGCNAACTCGCATTAATTCTCGTAAATGTTTTGTTCCTCTGGAAGTAACTGAATCTGGAAATAAGGCCAAGCCTCCACCCATATCTAATGTAACGTTTTTGACCTCCACAAAACAGGTTTTATCNGGACCCTCAAGCAATATATCAATCCGACTATTTTCCTCTCCATATCGAACTTCAGTGCGCATAATAGGATATTGCGACAGTCCATCGATGGNTCCGCATCGAATCCCATCCTGAACAATCTTATTTGCCANAGCAGAGTTTATACCGNCCAAATTTCCTGCNTCTGTGNTAACCAACTCTAAAGTTCCNGGTAATTTTCTTTTCTTCCCACCGGCTAANGAGTACCAGCAAGAGCTGCCATTCACCATGCAATTTTTCATTGAGCCCGTGTTTGGGCAATGTAAGGTTAGAATTTCATTAGAGGAAGTTTCAACCTCAGCAAAAAACCGTTTGTATCGGGTTCTAAACAAACCGGGAAGTAATGGGNTGCAGCGTATCAAAAAAATTTACTCTCCCNNTTTTTGCAGCGCNTATTTTATTCACTTAAAGGGTGCCATTTTAAGCATGCAGAAACAAGCATGTATCCATTAAAAATGGCGGAATTTAACATGCTATTTAAATTTTTCTTGAAATATGCCTACAATCTCTCTATAACGCGATGCTGTGATTTTGATAATTATCTTTTTAAAGGTTAAAGGCTTGACAAAAAATTCAAAAAAAATCTCCAAAAAGGGGGCCCAAGACGCTGTTAATACAGCNGGCNCTGGTCTTCATGGGTTATCGCCTTACCAANAGCAAGAGGGCGAGGAGTANATGAATGAAGAGCAACGCAATCATTTCCAAGCTATTCTTCAAGCTTGGCGTCAGGAGCTGATGGAAGAAGTTGATAGAACCGTTATTCATATGCAGGACGAAGCTGCCAATTTTCCTGACCCCGCAGATAGAGCGACACANGAGGAAGAGTTTAGTTTAGAGTTAAGAGCTCGTGACCGTGAACGCAAATTAATTAGGAAAATTGATAAAACCTTAATTCGAGTTCAAGAAAATGATTATGGATTCTGTGATCAATGCGGAATAGATATCGGGGTGCGCAGACTGGAAGCTCGACCTACAGCAGATTTATGCGTCGATTGTAAGACTCTCGATGAAATCAAGGAAAAACAAATTACTGGAGGTTAAAACTTTTGCCGCTTATGCTTTTGCGGCAAGTCACAAAACATAGATGCCTAGTTCGTCTTATGTGGGCCGCTTTGCGCCTTCCCCAACGGGACCACTGCATTTTGGGTCGCTCGTATGTGCCTTGGCCAGTTTTTTAGACGCCAGAGTTAATGGGGGGACTTGGCTGGTTCGTATCGAAGACATCGANCCCCCTCGGGAGAATCCTAANCATATTGCAACTATATTAGATCAACTCGAATGCCATGGGCTAACTTGGGATAAGAANATCATGTACCAAAGTGAGCGGCTGACCAATTATCAACTCGAACTAGACAATTTAAAAACGCGACAACTAATATTCGCTTGTAAATGCAGTCGCAGAAGGTTGCGACAAACGAGCGGTGTGTATGATGGCCATTGTCGCACGCGTCACATATCTTTCTCCAACAGCGCTACCCGGTTAAAAGTGCCTCAAAAACCTGTAAATGACCGAGTAAAGATCTTAGATCGAATATTTGGGGAGTATTCTCAACNACTGAGTAACGATATCGGCGACTTCGTGATAAAAAGACGTGATGGTTTTTTCTCCTACCAATTTGCTTCGGTAATTGACGATCAATTTCAGGGTGTNACCACTATTGTTCGAGGTGCTGATCTGCTGGAATCTACNCCCCGTCAAGTGTATCTTCAGAATTGTCTCGGTTACCAACATATTGAGTATGCTCATATACCCCTTGTAAAAAATAAACATGGACAAAAGCTCAGCAAGCAAAATCAAGCTGTACCAGTACAAATCGACGACGCTTCATCCAATTTGTGGGCAGCACTCGATTGGCTTAATCAACAGCCACCGCAGTCAATTTTTGGGGCGCCAGTAACTGAGATATTATCTTGGGCAATGGGCAACTGGCATCCTCAATATGTTCAAGCAAAAGCAAAACATATGGGAGCGTAACTTGCGAAAATTTGCGAATATTTAACTTTATCTATCTCGTCATATCGGAATGTAAAAATATGACATGGATCCTAAACTCTTCCTGCATGCCATGCATTCATCGTATCTTTACAAAAATAAAAAAACACCGCTTCAGTACTTGAAATACAGCTTCATTAAGTTAGAATCGTATTAGCCTAGACTAAATTTGGCTATCAATAACAATAAATAATAAAAATCGGTTGGATTGCAAAAGTCGTTCAAAGGCTTCCTCAAGCTTAGAACATTCGGGGGGGGGCAACACGTCCCCCCGCTTTTAGTGTGTGCAATAAAATGTTGCATACTTTGGCAACTAGGTCCTTTAAGTACCCTTTATGTAAACAATTATGCGTGATTGCATTGCAAACTCTTCCTGCAGCAAAGAACTTGATCCGAACTCTAAACAATGCCAAATCATTGCTTATCCTGATCACAAACTAACAAAAGACGTGATGAGCTCTCATGCTCTAAAGGTGGTTGAGAAGCTTGAGGCAGGAGGATTTCAAGCGTTCATTGTAGGTGGCAGCATAAGAGATCTTTTACTTAATCGAGTTCCTAAAGATTTTGATGTAGCGACAAATGCAAACCCCAAACAAATCAAATCTTTATTTGAAAGGGCTCGAATTATTGGTAGGCGATTTCAAATTGTACATGTAAAACTTCAGAAGCAAATAATAGAAGTGACCACCTTTCGGTCAAATAATAATGACTCATTAAACGAGCAAAGGCTTCGAACAAAAAATGGCATGTTAACTAGGGATAATGTTTTTGGCTCTTTAACCGACGATTCAATCCGTCGCGATCTGAGCATTAACGCACTATACTTTAACCCACGCGACAACACTATAACTGATTTTACGAATGGATTTAGTGATATTCAGAACGGGGTTATCCGAGTCATTGGAGATCCGATTATTCGTTTTCGCGAGGATCCATTGCGACTCCTTCGCGTGGTTCGATTCGCGGCAAAGTTAAATTTCAGTATAGATTCCAGGACTAGTGAACCCATGAAGCACCGAGCAAAAGACCTGAGGCAAATTTCACCTCCAAGACTATTTGATGAAAGCCTGAAACTATTCATGAGCGGTTATGGATTTAAAACGTTTGAGCTTTTAAAAGAGTTTGATCTAGTAAGATATATGTTACCGCAATTACATGATCATATTTCATCAGATAACCTCCATTTCAGATTAATCCGCCAAGCGCTAATCAATACTGATTATCGTTTGGAAAATAAGCAACGAGTTACCCCTGCCTTTGTTTATGCTGCATTGTTGTGGCCTGCAGTACAAGCCAATGCTAAACGATTTCGACGCAGAGGTAAGAGCGCTCGTCAATCACTAGACGAGGCTGCCGACAAAGTAATTGCTTCTCAAATAACAATTACCGCGATACCCAGACGTTTTACCTTGTCCATGCGTCAAATCTGGACCTTACAGATATATTTGGAAAAAAGTATCGGCAAGCGAGCTCGAAGGCTAATTGATAATCCCCGTTTCAGAGCGGCCTATGATTTTGTTCTTCTGCGAGAGCAAGCAGGCGAGAATCTCAATGGATTGGGCGACTGGTGGACTAAATATCAAGAATCAGATGAAGAAACTCAAATCAAGATGATTTCGACTCGCAAACGGCATAATCCGGCCAACCACTCGAATGACCGAAGTAAATAGGTTTATGCATGGCCAAAGTTTTTATAAGCATAGGTAGTAATCTTTCTAATCCCGTTGATCAAGTAAAATTGGCTTTAAAAAAATTAGGCAAAAATCCGTTGTGGAAAGGTGTAAAGTCATCCTCTTTGTATTCAACTAAGCCTGTTGGCTCAGAAAATCAACCTGACTATTGTAATGCCGTAGCAGAATTAGAAACATTATTAGAACCGGAAGCCTTGCTCGATGAATTACAAAAAATGGAATACGAACAAGGGCGGATAAGGTTAACAAAATGGGGGCCAAGGACACTTGATTTGGATATACTACTTTATGAAGACTCCATAATAGAGACCAAAAGATTGACTATTCCCCATCCAAGGATGTTCGAGCGTGGATTTGTATTGAAACCGTTGCAAGATTTGCTCCCCAGTTTCTGCCTGCCTGGGGGCGAAGATATTAAAAAACTACTAAAAGAGTGTGCTGATAACGGATCCGTCAAAAAGATTTACTGACTGATAGCGGCTAATATTGGGAGGCTTGAACTAGAATGCCTACACAAACTTATCGTTTTGAAAACACTATAGAGATGGAACTGCCGAGGCATATTGCTGTAGAAGGACCACTGGGCATAGGCAAGACCACTCTCACTGAGCGCCTTGCTGACTCTCTAAATGCTGAAACTCTCTTAGAGGAGCCAGATGAAAACCCATTTCTGGAGCGCTTTTATCAAGATAAAGATAAGAATGCCTTGCCGACGCAATTATATTTTTTGTTCCAACGGATACAACAACTCGAAGAACTCCGGCAAGGGGATATATTTCAAAAGGTGCATATCAGTGATTTCATGATTGACAAGGATCCACTTTTCGCGAGAGTTAATCTAGATGAAGATGAATATCGTCTTTACGAAAGAGTTTACAAAAGCGTTATCATCGATCTACCAAAACCTGATCTGGTAATTTATTTGCAAGCACCAACAGAGACTCTCTATTCCCGGATAAGAAAGCGGGGCAACCAGATAGAGCGATTCATAAGTTTGACCTACCTAAAGCAACTTAATGAGGCTTATGCTCAATTTTTTCATTATTACAATGACGCGCCTCTGTTAATTGTGAATACAGCCCGAATAAATCTTGCACAAAATGAAGCAGATTATCAAAATCTTTTACGATATATCTCTCAACCCCATTCAGGACGTCACTACTACAATCCATGCGTAGCTTAAAAGAAACAGAATGAATGTCGATTTAAGATGGTGATTGTCATTTCAATGTAAAATGAGTAACTTAGTCTTTAAACAGCAAAAGGAACATTATCTTAATGTCTCTGAATGACCTAAGACAAAAAAAGCTTCGGGGCGAAAAAATTACTTCGATAACTGTTTATGACTACAGTTTTGCTAAGGTTATTGATAAAGTTGGATTTGACATAATCCTTGTGGGCGATTCTCTAGGGAATGTAATACTTGGATATGACACTACGATTCCTGTTTCAATCAGTGATATGGAATATCATACTCGGGCTGTTGCTCGGGGCACTTCTCGTGGTTTGCTGATCTCGGACATGCCCTTCATGACCTATAGCAATCAGAGTGATGCACTAACGAATGCCGGCAAATTAATGCAGGCTGGTGCTCAAATGGTAAAGCTTGAGGGTGGGGAATGGTTGAGAGAAACGATCTTGCAACTTACCAAATGTGGTATCCCAGTTTGCGCTCATTTGGGCTTAACTCCCCAATCGATACACAAAATTGGCGGGCTAAAGATTCAAGGTCGTGACAAAACTTCAGCCGAAGCCATCCTATCAAGTGCCATTAGTCTTGAACAAGCTGGTGCAGAGTTGCTTGTGATCGAATGCGTTCCGTTAGCGCTAGGCAAAACAATTGCGGAACACCTCTCGATTCCTGTTATAGGGATCGGAGCAGGTGCATACACAGATGGTCAGATACTTGTCCTGTATGATGTTATTGGAGTTTCACCTCAATTGCCCAATTTTTCGAAAAACTTCCTGAAAGAAAGCAATTCCATCTCAGAGGCTCTAGTTAAATATACAACTGCGGTTCGAGACGGGTCTTTCCCCCCTGCATAACGCCACCAAAGGGGGCAAATCCTTTACGCGGACCAAACCGTCTTTCTAGCGGCAATTCAGCCACAAAACCTCTGAAAGCCCTTGGCTGAGTCTTTTGCAAAATCACAAAACCAGAAATGATGATTTGCATAATGCTGAAATCTGGACTCGCTTGTATACCTATCTAATTATCATCAGAAATAGGTTTTACATAAAGTACAAGGTTATGATCAACAAGTTGATAACCATATTTCTCGGCAATCTTACTCTGCAGTTTTTCAATTTCAACGTCGTGAAACTCAATCACCTTACCTGTAACCGCGCAAACCATATGATCATGATGATCTCCACGATCGAGTTCATAGACCGCAGGGCCATTGTCAAAATTGTGCCTAATCACCAACCCGGCGCCCTCAAACTGGGCTAAAACACGATATACAGTCGCGATTCCTACCTCTTCTTCGGCATCTCGCAGTTGTTGGTATATATCTTCGGCAGAGAGATGAAGCTCACAATTTTCTAGAATCTGAAAAATCTTGACTCTCGGCAGAGTAACCTTAAGTCCTGCTCTTTTTAATTCTTGATCTTCTGAGGCCATAATTGACTCTTCTATATATCTTGAACTGGAGGTATTATCACTTCTTACATCTTTGACTGGAACCCCCAAGATATGAAAAACGCAAAGTTAGCGCTACTTTTTACATTTTTCTTCGTCTCAGGATGTGGTTTTGTCTCATTTCCCAGTGTTCATAAAATTCCCATTCAGCAAGGTAATATAGTGGAGCAAGAAATGATCGACAAACTTCGTCCGGGAATGTCAAAAACTCAAGCCCAATTTGTTCTGGGCACTCCTCTGATTGTCGACAGTTTTAATCAAAGCCAATGGACCTACTTCTTCAGCTTGACTGATGCAAATTCACAAAAGACTAAAAAAACATTGGTGTTGTACTTTGATGAAAAAGACCAATTGCAGCGTCTGACAGGCGATTATGCAACTGTTGGAACTGGTCTGGATTAATAATCTATACAATGGTTAATGCAAATCAGAGCCGGTCTGCAAAATAAGACGGGCAATTTTCAACGATTTTTTAAATAGCGCCTGTCTTATTATTTTGGGTCATATCGCAAAGACCTCGATATCTAAAATCTTGATTTAACAGAAATCATTGCTCATCATTTCAGTATTGGCTGCACTCGATCATGATGAAAAGATTCCAACTTGACTAGTTGCCACTTCAATTCGCAAGACCCATTCAAAATGCCTTATCGTTTGTATAAACTTAAGAAAGCATAAGGCTA
>NZXB01000007.1 GCA_002701765.1 Porticoccaceae bacterium | reverse complement strand
AAGTTCTCCCCTAAAATGCTTGTTGAACAACGAGACACCAAAGTGGCTGGTTGGAATGATGCAGTTGCCCGAGTTTTGTCCAATCAAGAAAAGGCCAATTAACGTTCTCGGCGGAGCAAATACAAACCTGCCGCTATGCACATCAGGGCAGGAGTCATAACGGCGAAAAGTGGTGAGAAACCCATCACTATACTTGTCGGTCCAATCATATCTTGAAAAATGTTAAACACCACACCGACCAGGACGCCAACAAAAATTTTTGACCCCATCGCAGAGTTTCGCAACGGCCCGAACACAAATGATATTCCTAGCATCACTAATCCGAGGATTACCAGTGGCTGAATAAGTTTTCTCCAGAATGCCAATTCATAGACAGCCGCCCTTGCGCCTTGCTGTTTGAGAAAATCCATGTAGTAAAATAAAGTGGACATGGATAGTCGATCAGCTGGGAGGGCATTCACCAGCAATAACTGTGGAGTTAATTCAGATAGCCAAATGCGCGTCAGTTTTTTGTCAACTTCCGTGCGATCGGCGTGAAAATGAGTAATTGAAACGTTCTCTTCAACCCAATACCCTTCCGCACTGTTATAGGTAGCTCTGGAAGCAAAACTAGCTTCCGAGATTCGCTTATCATCCGAAAAGTTATAGCGAGCAACACCAAATAGAACACCCCCAGGAAAAACCGCATTAAAATGCATGAACTGCGCGCCTTCTCTTATCCATAGTCCGGAGGCTGAGTCCAATGTTGATTCTCCTTTGCGAAGGTACTGTCTCTGACCATTCGCAAGTTGGTCTAAGTATGGAGCAATGTATTCGCCAAGAAAAATCCCGACTAAGATGAAAACTAACACTGGTCGCAAAACAAAAATCACTATTTGAAATACAGAAATTCCTGCCGCCCGCATAACTATCAACTCGCTGTTGTTGGCTAGTTGCCCTAGACCAAATAAGCAGCCAACTAAGGTAGCGACTGGAATGTACTCGTGCACTCGGGAGGGGATTGTGATGGACACATAAATAAGCACGTCAGAAAAATTGTAGTTATTGCGGATTGCATCAGTCTCATCTATAACCGCCGTAACGGCATCTAGTCCCACTATGACAAGTAAAGCTATTGAAATTGAATTAAACACTTCTCTGCCGATATATCCAGGTATGAGACGCATCATGAGTGCTCTGATCTAAAGATCGGAGCGATCTTGAAAAGTGGGTGGTTATGCTTTCGAATCATTAATAAAATACCGATTAGGATAAACGCCAAATGCAGTGGCATCAAAGTGACAAAAACTGGTACCTCTCCTGACTCGATAGCTCCTTTCAAGGCATTCAATCCTAACACATAGGTAAAATAAATAATTATCCCAGGGAGCAACTTAGAATAGGCTCCTTGTCGAGGTTTTGATCGGCTAAGTGGCCAAGCCAAAAAAGCTACCACCAAAGTCATGATTGGCAATGACAAGCGCCATTGAAGGGCAGCCTGAGATTTTGGATCCATTGATTCAAATAAGCGCGTTGTTGGCATCGCTTCGACATCAGAGTCTTCTTTAAAACTCTCATTATCGGCTAGTCGGATTCCATACTCTTGGAAATCGGTTATCTGATAGTTATAATTCCCGGGCACTCCATCAACTCTAACACCATCTTTTAACAATAGATATTGCTCTGACGTGTTATCTGCCGCTTGTTGTAACCCTTCATCCGCAATAACCATTACTACTCGCGAAAGTGATCTCTCTTCAGATTCGTCTGTCATGACAAGAAAAACATTTTTCAATGTATTTTTGTCTGATAGTTCATCTGCAAAAATAACGCCTTTGTCTTCCCTAAGAGGATAGAACCTCTTGGCAGCTACATTATCAATCTCACTTCTATTTTTTTGGGCACGAACAATTACATCGTATTTCGCCATCCCAGAGGGTGAAATGAAAAGGCTTAAAGATCCCACTAAGACAGCAAGTATGCATGCAATGCACAGCACATATAAAAAAAGTTTTTTTTCAGAAAAGCCACAAGCATAAAGCACAGTAATCTCATTTTCGCCGTTCATCCGCCCCAAGGTCAGTAGCAGACCTAGAAAAAAAGCCAAAGGAAGAACCAATTCCAAAAAAGCCGGTATCCGATAGCCTAACATGGCTATCATAATGCTCGGGTCCATAGCACTTGCGGCAACTTCGGCTAAGTATTTTACTAATCTCCCGCTTACTAGTATGAGTAACAGCACAGTGCAGACCGCAAAGGTTGTAAAAAGAATTTCTCGAAGGAAATAACGGAAAATAATCAAATTTCCATCTCCAATAAAACTTGGGTGAAAGTGAACAAACTGGTATCTTTATACCACGGTTTTCCAACATCTCAAAAAGGATCTATCTATGGATTTTAAAGCTACCTCAGCAAATCCGCTTAAGCTAAAAACTGATTGCGTGATCGTTCTTACTGACGGAAGATTTTCTTCAGATAATTTAAGAACTGATGAAGCACTATTTAAAGAAATCCAGCCATTGATGAAAGCAATAAAATTCGATGGAAAAAATGGATCTATTCAAAAAGTTCACACGCCCACAATGGCATTCAAACAAATCATCTTAGTTGGTGTGGATGGTGCAACTGCGGTTCAAGAGAGGCTTGGATATATAGCGGCGGCGGCCAATCAAGCGATCAAAACTAATTCGAAGAAAGTATTATGGATTGAAATGTTTGAACCGGAGGATGCAGCTTGGCAAAGCTCCGTTGTTGCCAGAAGTATAGTTCAATCAAGTTACAAGTACCCAAAAAACAAAAAAGTAAAGTTACCTACACTCAAAACTATTCTTTACTGGACACCACGAAAAAGCCAATTGCAAACAATAAATTCAGGACTAGATTTCGGTTCATCCGTAGGAAAAGGAATGAATTGCTCCAAAGCACTTGGGAACCTCCCAGCCAATATATGTACTCCGACTTACCTAGCCCAGACAGCTCGCAAGATGGAAAAAGCAAGTTCTAAGCTTTCGAGCAAAATTCTCAGTGAAGATGAAATGAAGAAGTTGGGCATGGGAGCATTACTTTCGGTAACTGCCGGCACTGAGGAGCCCGCCAAATTTATTGTCATGGATTACCGAGGAACCGATTTGCCAGAGCCGCCTATAGTGCTTATTGGCAAAGCAGTTACCTTCGACTCGGGAGGAATAAGCATTAAACCCTCAGGCGGCATGGATGAAATGAAATTCGATATGTGTGGTGGCGCTGCAATCTTTGGTGTTATGGAAGCGCTCATCTCCAGTGAATTAGCAATGAATGTTGTGGGCTTAGTTCCTGCAGTAGAAAATATGCCCAGTGGCACAGCCACAAAACCGGGAGATGTTGTGACTAGTATGTCTGGTCAAACAATTGAAGTACTGAATACCGATGCCGAAGGCAGGCTAATTTTATGTGATGCAATTACATTCGCCGAACGATTCAAACCTCAAACGGTTATTGATGTTGCAACGCTAACTGGAGCATGCGTTATGGCGCTGGGAAAACATGCATCAGGACTGATGACAAATGACGAAACGCTCGGTAAAAAAATAAAAGCGTCGGGCACACGCACGGGTGATAGAGTATGGGTGCTCCCTCTATGGGAAGACTATGATAGGCAACTAAAGAGCAACTTTGCCGACATGGCTAACATTGGGGGGCGAGAGGCTGGAGCAATAACGGCGGGATGTTTCTTAGCCCGTTTTGCAAAGAAATTCCGCTGGGCACACATCGATATAGCTGGCACGGCTTGGGTTTCTGGCAAACAAAAAGGTGCCACGGGTCGTCCGGTTCCGCTCTTAATGGATTACTTGTTGAACTGCAAAATTTGATGTTTAGAGGCCTACCTCCCCGATAAATGACTAAAGTCTCGTTTTACAAGATAAATAATGACTCTATTCCACTCGGGTTGGTTTGTGAATTAGTTCAAAAAGCCCATTGCTCAAGCCATCAGGTTCTTTGTCAAGTCCCAAGTCAGCAAGTCGCTGATTCTTTGGATAGTCTTCTGTGGACACATGACCCTGCCTCTTTTATTCCCCATGGAGTCGGATCAAAAAACATACCTGTAGCTATTAGCACTGACCCGTTCCCTGGAGATCACTATCAACTATTGATTAACCTTTGCCACGAAATACCTGAGTGGTTTAGTCGATTTGAGCGAATTATAGAAATTGTGAACTCTAATAAAAGTTATCAAGACTCCAAGCGAGAAAATTTCCAATTTTATAAGGATCGAGGTTATCCACTTGGGTTTTATGATCTAACGAAGCGGACTGCCCACAACAAATCGTAACCCTATGAAGATGTCTGAAACTTACGACATCGTTAGAGTGAATCAAAAAATCACGCTCCGAAGAAAAACAAAAAAGAGATATTAAATATCGGGGTATACTCTATTTAGGGAGTGGCGAAGAGCTTAATGAGCACCTATAATCAAGTATATTTTTAAACATTGGCTACTCAAAAAGATTGACTACGCTTTCGTTTGCATAAGATTGGCAATAGCTCCATTGGGTATGCAAGATTTCCCTGTCAAAAGATCACTTAATTCATGGATAAGACGTTTAACCCCCAAGCAATAGAAGAAAGAATATATAAAGAATGGGAAGAAAATGATTACTTTTCTCCCAAGGGCAAAGACGAACCTTTCTCTATAGCTATACCCCCACCCAATGTAACTGGCACGCTCCATATGGGGCATGCTCTCCAGTATGCCATCATGGATGCCATAATACGCCGTCAACGGATGAAGGGGAAAAATGTACTGTGGCAGGTTGGTACTGATCATGCTGGCATAGCCACTCAAATGGTGGTGGAACGGTTGTTGGACAGCCAGAAGAGTCCCGATCGGTTGGACTTAGGTCGGGAAAAGTTTATAGAAAAGATTTGGGAATGGAAAGAGCACTCTGGAAACATGATAACTCGTCAAATGCGCCGACTTGGCAATTCGGTTGACTGGAGTAACGAGCGCTTCACGATGGATGAGAANTTTTGCAAAAGTGTTCGCGAAGTATTTGTAAGGCTATATCGCGAGCAACTGATATACCGAGGAAAGCGCTTGGTGAATTGGGACCCAAAATTGAAGACCGCCATTTCCGATCTGGAGGTCGAAAATCGAGAAGTTATGGGCAAGATGTGGCATATACGTTATCAGTTGGCTAATAATATAAAAACNGCAAATGGTAATGATCATATAATAGTCGCAACCACTCGCCCCGAGACTATGCTTGGGGACACTGGTGTCGCCATTAATCCACTGGATCCAAGATATTCTGATCTAATCGGTCAGTCCGCAATAGTGCCATTTGTCAACCGTTTAATTCCNATTGTAGCTGATGAGCATGCGCAAATCGATAAAGGCACAGGGTGTGTNAAAATTACCCCTGCNCATGATTTTAATGACTACCATGTGGGCCAAAGACANAAATTANATATCATTAATATATTTACTGATACAGCACAAATCCGTCAATCTGCGAGTTGCCTCAAAAGTGATGGTACTGAACACACCGGGATCAATTCGTTCATACCTCAGCAATACCAAGGTAAGGACCGTTTTGAAGCTCGTGAAATAATAATTACCGAGCTTAAGAGCGCAGGATTGCTTGAATCAACTCAAGAAAATCTCATGATCATTCCTTATGGTGATCGCAGCGGCACCATTATTGAACCAATGTTGACCAATCAATGGTACGTAAAGGCCGATAAGCTTGCTGANCCCGCTATAAGGGCAGTTAAAGAAANACAGATTCAGTTTGTTCCCGACCAATACCAAAACATGTATTTCTCGTGGATGAACGATCTTGAAGATTGGTGTATTTCGAGGCAACTTTGGTGGGGTCACAGGATACCAGCTTGGTATGATGAATCAGGNAACGTATATGTCGGAGAAAATGAAAANCAAGTCAGACANGAATTCGNTCTCCAAAATACTATACTAACGCAGGATCCTGACGTACTTGACACTTGGTTCTCCTCTGGATTATGGACTTTTGCNACACTTGGATGGCCNGAATCTACGCCTAGACTTCAAGATTTTCATCCTACTAGCGTGCTAGTGACTGGCTTTGACATTATTTTCTTTTGGGTTGCAAGAATGGTAATGCTTTCTATGCATCTTCTCAGAGATGATCAAAATCAACCCGAAATCCCCTTTAAGTCGGTTTATGTTCACGGTCTAATTAGAGACGAGCAGGGTAACAAAATGTCCAAATCAAAGGGTAATGTGATCGATCCATTGGACATGATTGATGGCATCAGTCTTGAATCACTTCAACAAAAGCGAACTGCTGGCATGATGCAACCAAAGCTGGCGAAAACAATCGTTGCTCGAACGGCTGAACAGTTCCCAGAAGGAATATTGCCTCATGGCGCAGACGCACTGCGCTTTACCCTTTGCGCTCTCGCATCTACTGGAAGAGATATAAACTGGGATATGAAACGGTTAGAAGGTTATAGAAACTTTTGTAACAAGTTATGGAATGCCGCGAGATATGTAATAACGAATACTAAAAATCAAGACTGCGGACAAATCAGCGATTACGAACTCAGCCTNGGAGACCGTTGGATCCTATCCGCNCTCCAACGCACGACANAGGTTGTGAATGACGCTTTTGAAAACTTTCGNTTTGACCTNGCNGCGAATGCTATTTATGAATTCGTTTGGAATGAGTATTGCGATTGGTATTTGGAGTTGGCAAAACCGGTAATATCAGCTGACCATATGAGCGAGAAACATAAAATAGGGGCCAGAAAAACTCTTGTTCAAGTGCTCGAAACTATGCTGCGCTTATCGCACCCAATAATGCCCTTTATCACCGAAGAAATCTGGAAAAACATTAGCCCACTAACTCGATCAGAAGGTCAATCGATCATGTTACAAACCTATCCCTCGGTGAATACAAATCTTTTGGACACTAATGCAGATAAAGATATCGCTTGGATCAAAACCTTCATAACTAGTATAAGAACAGTGCGTGCCGAGATGAACATCTCACCGGCAAAAAAACTCGTTGCCATTCCNATCAATGGAAATCCCGAAGNCATNCATCGGCTCGAANAAAATAGTTACATCATTTGCAAACTCGCGAATTTGGAATCTATACATTCTGCTTCGCACAGCGGAGATTTAATCAGGGGGGTTAGTACATTTGCTAATGAATTGGAGATAGTGATTCCCTTAGCCAATCACATTAACATTAATGAAGAACTTGGACGTTTAGAACNTGAAATAGCTAAGATGGAAATGGGCTGTCGGAAACTCCAAGATAAATTAAACAATCAGACGTTCCGCCAAAAAGCCCCTGCCAACGTAGTAGCAAAGGAGGAGGCAAAACTTTCAGACTATCTGAGTATTGTCGATAAACTAATCAAAAGACAACAAATAGTTAAAGATTTAACTTAGAATATTGATTAATGACAATAGCACCTTTTGGTTTTGGGAGTGATATAGGGAGATCACTATTTACTAGAATTCATTCGTGGTCTTAAAAGTAACACCCTACTATGCCATATCAAAGCAGTGTTTACAGGGCATCCTAAGATTGGGAGATAGGATCGTTTCATTCTAGTTTTTTGACAAAAATTAATCACAGACAAGCCNNCCGCCTTCTTTATTAAGGATATTGCATATCAGCGTGTTCTTGAGTAACCATTTCAAATTGCTTCAATCAATAAATGTATAGTCTCTAACAGCAATTATTAACTCGATCACGAAGTTCTTTCCCCGGTTTGAAATATGGGACATGCTTTCCGCTTAATTCAACAGATGAACCAGTTTTGGGGTTTCGACCCAGTCTGGGAGCGCGATAGTGCAAAGAAAAACTACCAAAACCACGAATCTCAATACGATCATTATTTGCTAGAGTTTTCGTCATACGCTCGAGAATCATCCTTATCGCCAACTCAACATCCTTGGGAGAAAGATGGTCTTGACTTGCGGATATTTTGTCTATTAATTCTGATTTTGTCATTGGATTAGGTCTAATGCGTTTCTTATTTTTGAAGAATCATGATGCATGCCCAAAGCTCGCATTCGTAAATTTAATTCTATAAAGTTTGAGTTTTAATTCAAGTTGAATGTTCCTTTAGTCAACATAACATCGCATTCCTCAAATCTTGCAAATCTCGGCAACTACAATTATTTATCCATCTGAGCCCTTATCAGATCGCCTATGGTTGTGGGCGTCTCTGCAGCTTCTGCGTCCTGTTTTTTGTGGGCCTTAATAGCAGCTTTCTCTTCAGACACATCCTTGGCTTTCACTGATAAACTTATTGTACGGTTTTTTCGATCTACCAACACTATCTTGGATTCTAATTCGGCACCCACATTGGTGATCAAACGAGCATCTTCAACGCGATCACGTGCCAAATCTGCTGCCTTTATATATCCCTCAACATCTTGAGCGAGTGTTAGGATAACGCCTTTTTGATCCACTTCCTTTACAACACCCATCACCAATGAACCTTTGTCATGAGTCGCAGTGAAGTTATTAAACGGGTCCTCGATCAATTGCTTGATTCCAAGCGAAATTCTTTCCCTTTCGGCATCAATACTAAGGACGATAGTCTCCACCTCTTCTCCTTTCTTGAATTTGCGAACCGCGTCCTCGCCTGTTTCTGTCCAAGAAATATCCGAAAGATGCACCAAACCATCGATCCCACCATCGAGACCAATAAAAATACCGAAATCAGTTATCGATTTGATCTTACCTAATATTTTTTCCCCTTTGTCCATACTAGACGCAAAATCATCCCACGGATTTGCAAAACATTGTTTGATGCCAAGAGATATGCGTCGGCGCTCCTCATCAATGTCCAAAACCATAACTTCAACTTCGTCACCTAGTTGAACAATCTTTGATGGATGAACATTTTTGTTAGTCCAATCCATTTCGCTAACATGCACAAGTCCTTCGACTCCGTCTTCTAATTCGGCGAAACATCCATAATCGGTAAGATTTGTAATCTTTGCTCTCGTTCTAGCCCCTACAGGGTATCGAGCTTTAATATCCCCCCAAGGATCTTCTCCCATTTGTTTCATCCCGAGAGAAACCCTGTTACGTTCCCGATCAAATTTCAAAACCTTAACATCAATCTCATCGCCTACACTGATCATTTCAGATGGATGCTTAATGCGTTTCCAAGACATGTCAGTTATATGCAACAATCCATCAACCCCACCCAAGTCAACGAAAGCTCCATAATCGGTTAAGTTTTTTATAACACCCTTGAGCGAAGAGCCTTCCTCGAGATTTTCTAAAAGAGCATCGCGCTCTGCAGAATTCGCACTTTCCATCACAGCTCGTCGGCTAACGACGACGTTATTGCGCTTTACATCAAGTTTTATGACTTTGAATTCAAGCTCTTTGCCTTCTAAATGAGTAATTTCCCTGAGAGGACGAACATCAACCAAAGAACCCGGGAGAAAAGCCCGCAATCCTCGGACATCCACCGTAAAACCGCCCTTAACCTTACCGTTAATTATACCGTGCACCACCTCATCAGCCTTGTGAGCCGCCTCAAGATCAATCCAAGATTCAGCTCTCCGCGCCTTTTCGCGAGATAGTCGGGTAAGTCCGAATCCATCTTCTACCGCTTCCAAAGCAACCTGAACTTCTTCACCTACGGTTATATTGATTTCACCTTTCTCATCAAAGAATTGATCAACTGGTATAATACCTTCAGATTTTAATCCTGCATGCACTGTGACCCAATCTTTATCTATATCTATTACCACACCAGTGATTATAGCGCCCGGATTCATTTCAACAGTTCTTAGACTTTCTTCGAATAATTCTTGAAAGCTTTCACTCATAAAACTTTACCTTTACTTTTAAAAAATCCTGCAATTCGACTGCCAAAACCTGTCCAGAGGGACGTTGAAAATAAATTTTTCAAGTCAACAATTCTCAGCAAAACTACTCGTTTGCTTCTGCAAAAAATCCCTTGAGCGAAACTATTTCCAAGAGAGTATTTACGACTTCATCGGCTGTCATGTTCGAGGTGTCTATTTCTACCGCATCCTCTGCCGGAAACAGAGGAGACACCAAGCGGTTTTCGTCGCGACTGTCTCTATCTTTGAGCTGGTCTTGAACGGCGCGAAGACTAACATTTTCACCCCTTTCAATCAACTGTTTATGTCGCCTAGACGCCCTAGCGTCAAAGCTAGCGTTCAAAAAGAATTTTAAGGCTGCATCCGGAAACACCACTGTTCCCATATCTCTGCCATCGGCAATCAAACCAGGTTTGACTGCAAATAGGCGCTGACGGTCCANAAGAGCNCTTCGAACGCTTGGATAAGTAGCCACTTGAGACGCAAATTGTGCTATNGATTCTGAACGCAGCGGGCCGCTAACGTCTTCTCCTTCNAAGAAAGTTTTAATTTCACCATTTTCATCATCTAAAAAAGCGATGTCAAAGTGTCCGGCCAATGCAACCAAACCTGCTTCATTCTCCAATTCAACATTATGACGTTGAGCTCCTAAAGCTACCAATCTGTATAGAGCACCACTGTCGAGATAATCATACTTCAACTTTTTTGCAATAACGACTCCCGCTGTNCCTTTTCCCACTCCGCTCGGACCATCAATGGTTATGATGTTNACTGAGGACATTTTTAGCTTGCGCCTCTNAACTTTATATCCACTCCGATAATCTGTGCTAGTTGAGCAAAATTTGGGAANGACGTNCCAACATTTTCGCAATCATTGATAATAATAGCGCCGGTCGCCCTGAGTGCTGCAATGCTAAAAGCCATCGCAACACGGTGATCACCATGACTGTCTANCTCACCAGAACCAATTTGACCACCNTCAATCTCGATGCCATCATCCTTCGGGAGCACGCTTATGCCTAGTATACCTAATCCCTCTGCCATCGCTGAAAGCCGATCACTCTCTTTAACACGCAATTCACTGGCGCCCGCTAATCGCGTAAGTCCATTAGCGCATGCGGCTGCAACAAAAATCGCCGGAAACTCATCAATAGCAAGAGGAACCTGTCCAATTGGTATATCAATACCCTCCAGCCTTTTATAACGCACTCGGATGTCAGCGACCGGTTCGCCNGCCATCTCTCGGCAATTAAAAAGATCAATCTGCGTTCCCATTAGACGTAGGATGTTAATTATTCCAACTCGAGTATCATTTACTCCTATATTTTTCATCCAAATATCAGATCCGGGAGTTATGGCAGCGGCAACCATAAAAAAGGCGGCTGACGAAATATCGCCCGGGATATCGATACGACTAGCTCTCAAAGTGCCACCTCCCTCNAAGACNATAGTTTGCCCGGCAGTTTGCACTTTGTATCCAAAGCCACGCAACATCCTTTCAGTATGATCTCTTGTGGGTGCTGGCTCATAAATTTTCGTAATACCTTTTGCATAGAGTCCCGCCAGCAAGATACACGACTTCACCTGAGCACTTGCTACAGGCATCACATAATCAATTGCATTTAGAGTCCGAACTCCAACAATCGAAATTGGAGGAGTCATACTTTTAGAAATAGATAAACTGGCACCCATTGTTTTAAGCGGGTGAGCAATCCTTTCCATCGGTCTCTTTGACAAGGAAGCATCACCTTCCAAAATGCTGTCAAAGTTCTGTCCGACAAGAATCCCGCTCAACAAACGCATNGATGTTCCAGAATTGCCAACATATAAAGGCTCGGAAGGCTTCTTTAAACCATGTAATCCTGCGCCATGAATTGCAAGCCGACCTTGNGCAGGACCTTCGATTATAACGCCCAAGTCTCGAAATACTTTTAGCGTCGCCAAGCTGTCTTCGCCTTCCAAAAAACCCGTTACTTCGGTCATACCGTGTGCCAGTGATCCAAGCATCACNGAACGATGTGAAATTGATTTATCCCCCGGAATCTCCAGCTCAGCACAAGCATGTCCGCCCGGANACACATGGAAAGAATGTGCTTTATCAAGGGAAACTTCCTTTGTTTTTAGTTGCTTCTCATGGCGCTGACGGGCATCTTGAGCATGATTGAATACATTTAGCANGTATGTCTCATCAGAATCTCGAACAGCGTCCCGCAAAACACTAAAATCATTAATCACATCTCCCAAAATATTGAGGATCGACTCTTTATTCGCTAATGTGATATCCCGCCACATGATGGGGTCACTGGCAGCTATTCGAGTGAAGTCCCGAAAACCTCCTGCGGCGAATTTTATGATNTCTTCATAATCNCTCCGACCCGCGAGAGTATCAACCAGCGAGAACGCNAGAAGGTGCGGCAAATGACTAGTTGCAGCCAGTATNTCGTCATGTNTNGAAACATCCATGCTCGAGACAACTGCNCCCACTCCTTCCCATAGANCTAGGACCCTATNAAAATGACTTTNAGCGGTTTCTNCCANTGGGGTTAAGATTACACGATGCCCCTCAAAAAGGTTGGATACTGCCGCATTCACTCCACTTTTTTCGGATCCCGCTATCGGATGCCCGGGCACTAGCTGTGGGGGAATATGACCATAGATATTTTGAGCACTCTTGACTACGCTGCCCTTGACGCTGGCAACGTCGGTCAGGGTAACACTTTCATGAAGTAATTCGTAACAGTCTCTCAAAACCGATGGNACAGTTAATGTAGGGACACCNATTAAAACTAAGTCCCCAGAGCCAAGCTCCGGAGCAAGGTCTTTAAAGCTNTTCTCTGCGCGATCAATAATGCCATTTACCAAGGCCAATTCCAAGGTTGAAGATCGTCTCGACAAACCAATTACCTCTGCCGCTAAGTTTCTCTCNCTCGCNGCTNTGGCGACACTCGCACCGATAAGACCAAGTCCNATGACCACCAACTTATTTAGTCTAGGTGATNTTTTCTCGAAATTCTNTGTCATCTTTGAGTCCATGAATGATTTTTTAACACAGTAAATTAGCGCTCTAAAAAACTGAAGACGAAGATGTCTATATAACAGCTCGAGGATAAGAGCCCAGCACCCGAACGTTAACATTNGTGTCTGATAAGGTTTCAAAAATTTTTCTTACAGGAACGTCTTCACGGTGACCCAAAAAGTCTATAAAAAANAAATANGACCATTTACCACTTTTTGATGGCCTTGTTTCCACTCTGGTCAGATCAATATTTTTATCATGGAACGGTTTTAATAACGTATGCAGGGCTCCAGGTTTATTCCTTACGGAGACAACTATAGACGTTTTGTCNTCCCCACTCGGAGGAATGCTTTTTCGCCCAACAATCAGGAACCTAGTCGAGTTGTCTGGCTTGTCTTCTATGTTCGCAGAAACCTTGATAAGTTCATAAAGGTTAGAACATGCCTCGCCTGCAATGGCTGCAGTATTCCATTCGCCCGCAGCTCTCTTTGATGCCTCGGCATTACTACTCACCGCTATCCTTTCTATTTTAGGGTAATTCGCGTCGAGCCAATGCCGACACTGGGCAAGAGATTGTGAATGAGAATAAACNCGGGTAATTTTCGTGTCTTGTGCATTNACACCAACTAAGAAATGTTGATGAATCGGNAGCTCAACTTCACCACAAATACTCAGCGAGGAGTCTATAAAACTNTCAAGAGTCTGATTTATGATNCCTTCGGTGGAGTTCTCAACCGGCACCACGCCATAATCACAACTCTCAGCTTCTACATCTCTAAATACTTCATCGATAGCTAACTTTGGAGAGGTTGTAACCGATTGACCAAAATGTTTAAGCGTTGCTTCCTGAGTGAAAGTACCCTCCGGACCCAGATATGCGACCTTGATAGGTTCCTCTAGCGCCAAACATGCGGACATAATTTGCCTAAACAAAACCGCCATTTCTTTATTGCTGAGTGGCCCGGGATTACTAGTCATCACCCGGCGCAGGACTTCGGCCTCTCGTTCAGGCCGATAATAAGAAATTGCACCTTCTTTCCGTTTGAGATCCGCTATCTGTTTCGCAAGTTCAGCACGCCGACTGATTAAAGCTATCACTTCATCATCAATAGCATCTATTTTTTCTCTTGAGGCTTGCAATTTATCTTTTCTAGACATGGCAAAGACTCCCTACTCTTCAGAAACGCTATCTTCGTCATTAAACTCCTCTGGCTCAGAAACCCGAGCTAAACTCTTTAAACTTTCAGACGCTTTAAGCCGCATCACGATAACTCCTTGAGTATTGCGTCCGAAAACGGAAACTTGATCTGAAGGGATTCTGACCATGGTGCCCTGGTCAGATATCAAAATAACTTGCTCACCCGAAAAAATTTGAGCAGCTCCTATCAAAGGTCCATTTCGGTCACTGGCTTGCATAGCCTTCATACCCTTTCCTCCACGGCCTTTTGTTGGATATTCTGCTGCGGGCGTCCGCTTTCCAAATCCATTTTGACTTACCGTCAATAGATACCCATCTGATTCAGGAATCACCATAGATATAACTGTGTGGCCGGGGGGTAATCGCATCCCTCTAACGCCTTTGGAGACACGACCCGTAGCTCTTACATCTTTCTCATCAAACCGAACCGCCTTACCCTCGCTGCTAAACAACATGATATCTTTCGTTCCATCTACAACGGCGGTCCCGATCAAGGTGTCATCACCAACCAAGTCAACCGCGCGCAAACCCACGGTTCGAGGTTTTGAATAATAGGATAGTAATGTTTTTTTAATAGTTCCGTTCGCCGTAGCCATAACTATAAAGTGATCTGCACTGTATTTATCAACAGGCAGTATCGAGTTTATGCGCTCACCATCCTCCAAAGGCAGTAGATTGATAACCGGACGACCGCGAGCATTTCGACCTGCCACCGGTATTTGGTATACCTTCAACCAATAAACTTTGCCCTTATTAGTAAAGCATAGAATTGTCGAATGAGTACTGGCGACCAAAAGATGCTCCACAAAGTCCTCATCCTTGACTGAGGTTGCCGATTTTCCAACACCTCCGCGACCTTGCGCCTGATAATCAGTCAGAGGTTGTGTCTTGGCGTAACCACTATGTGAAATTGTGACGACGCGATCTTCCTCTGCAATAAGATCTTCCATCGTAAAGTCATGCTGAGACTCAACGATTTTAGTTTTTCTTGAATCGCCAAAGTCAGAAACAATCTGTGTTAATTCATCTCTAATGACGTCCATTAATATATTCGAATCACCGAGTATATTCTCGTATTCGGCGATCTCTTCTAGTTTGGCAGAAAATTCCGATATAATTTTCTCTTGCTCCATACCGGTTAGCCTGTGCAGGCGCAGCTCCAATATATCACGCGCCTGATTCGGTGACAGATAATACTTCCCGTCTAAAATCCCATGCTTGGCGCTCATCTCATTATCTTTGCCTGGTTCCGATCCTGAACGCCTCAGCATTTCCATAACAGATCCTGGGCTCCAACCTCTGGCAACAATGGCCTCCCGCGCATCTCTTGGCGTTGCAGCACTCTTTATCAAGGCTATCACTTCATCAATGTTCTCCAATGCAACTGCAAAGCCCTCGAGGGTGTGGGCCCTTTCTTGAGCCCTCTTCAGAAGATAATTTGTGCGCCTAGTCACCACCTCTCGTCTATGCTGAATAAAAAACTCAAGCAATTGTTTCAGGTTAAGTACTTTCGGTTGGCCATCCACCAGTGCGACCACGTTGATTCCAAAAACAGATTGCAACTGCGTTTGAGAATATAAATTATTTAACACCACCTCACCGATATCGCCTCGCTTGATTTCAATCACAATCCGCAATCCATCTTTGTCAGATTCATCGCGCAATTCCGAAATACCGTCGAGCTTTTTTTCTTTAACCAGATCGGCAATCCGCTCAATAAGTCGCGATTTATTCAGTTGAAATGGGATTTCAGAAATAATTATCGTTTCTCTCTGAGTTTTTTCATTAACAATAATTTCTGCAGTGCCACGAACATAAATGCGCCCTCGTCCTGTCTTATATGCCTCGACGATACCGGCCCTGCCATTTATTGTTGCTCCAGTCGGGAAATCTGGCCCCGGAATATGAGTCATTAATTCTTCCAAGGTGATGTCAGCATTATCTATTAGAGCAAGGCATCCATTGATAATCTCTGAAAGATTATGCGGTGGGATATTAGTGGCCATACCAACGGCAATGCCAGATGATCCATTGACCAAAAGATTCGGTACTTGGGTAGGCAAAACAGCAGGGATAGACTCCGACTCATCGTAATTCGGCACGAAATCTACCGTGTCTTTGTCCAAATCCCGCAAAAGGGCATGCGCTATCTTGGACATTCTTATTTCTGTATAACGCATAGCCGCTGCAGAGTCACCATCAATAGATCCAAAATTACCCTGACCATCAACCAACATGTATCGCAAAGAAAAAGGTTGCGCCATACGAACAATGGTGTCGTAAACTGCGGAATCACCATGAGGATGATATTTGCCAATTACATCCCCTACCACGCGAGCAGATTTTTTATAAGGTTTATTCCACTCGTTGTTCAATTCACTCATAGCAAACAGAACCCGTCTGTGAACTGGTTTTAATCCGTCTCTAACATCTGGCAATGCCCTGCCTACAATGACACTCATGGCATAGTCCAAATAAGATTTCTTTAGTTCTTCCTCAATGTTAACTGGCTCTATTTCTTTTGCTAAATCAACCATAAATCGCCACTATTTTATTTCACAATAAATTTTTTGTGCGAATCAAAACCTATTTAAATTAAAAGCCTTTGAACACAAATTTCTAATCTCTTATTCTATCACAAATCGCGTATCTGCAAGGAGTAATTAATATTAATGAACGATCGCTTTCCTTAAACAAAAACAAAAACAAAAAAGCGTTATACTCCGAGATGCAAGAAAGGAATAGACATGGAAACACCGGAATCACGCGAGCAGGTCGATATACTTGTAAAGTGTAAATACCTAATACCGATAGTTCCCTTCGGTACCGAATATAAAGATTATGCAATCGCTGTAAAGAATCAACGTATCTTAGAGATCTGCCCCCAGACCGAGGCCTCGAGACGTTATAAGGCAGGAAAAGAATATGATCTGAAGCACCACCTCATCATGCCAGGCTTGATTAATTCACAAGTATGCGCTTCTATGAGACTGCTCAAGGGATTAGCCGAATATATTCGTCCACTAGAGCAAAAGATTTTAAATGCAGATTTTGTGGAAGACGGAGCAAAGCTTGCTATTTCAGAAATGATAAAATCCGGTACTACTTGTTACGCCGATATGTATTTTTTTCCGACTGTTTCGGCAGCAATCGCCCGTGAAATTGGAGTTCGCAGTCAAATAGGATTCCCCGTATTTGATGAGTCCTCTGGACGAAGTGCGGACTCTTATATTCATGAGGGTTTAAAGCTGCATGATTCCTGCAAGAATCAACTTCTTACAAAAACAGCTTTCGCCATCGATTCACTAAATATGCTCGATTCGGAGACACTTAGCCTGATCGCCACTTATGCCAACGAATTAGACCTCCCGATCCGCATCCGTTTGCATGAAAATGCAAGCGAAAAGTCCGTCTCTGTGAATCGCTTCGGATCCAGACCATTAGAACGATTGATCGAACTTGGCATGCTACAACCTCAAACACAATTAGCCCATATGATAAAAATCGATGATCATGATATCCAGCTACTTAAAAACAATGGATGTCATATAATTGCATGTCCCGAGTCAAATCTTAAGCTAGACAATGGTTTTTGTCCGATCGAAGAATTGCTCCTTCATGGAATAAATGTCGGGTTGGGAACTGAGAGCTCAGCATGCAATACTTCCTTGGATTTGCTGGGTGGTATCAAAATAGTAAACCTTCTGATAAAAGGTTTCTCGAAAGACTCCTCGTTCTTTGATGGTCATCAATCATTGCAAATGGCAACCCTGAATGGCGCGAAAGCGCTGAACTGGCATGATGAAATAGGAAGCCTAGAGTCTGGCAAATTCGCAGATTTCATAGCAATTGATATCAGAAATATCGACTGTTTTCCAACAACCAACATGGCATCCGCGATCGTTTATGGCTCTTCTGGATCAGATGTTAGTCATTGCTGGGTGGGCGGAAAAGCGCTGATGGAAAATAGCGAGCTCAAAACCATCCGCGAATCAGACTTAGTAAATATTACACAGAAATGGAGCCAAAAGCTGCATTTAGCGCGAAGCACTGTGAAAGGCAATCGCAACTTATGAACTTAAACCTTACCGAAGTTGAAAAGTTCGATAGCCTTGCGACCCAATGGTGGGACAAGCAAGGAGAGTTTAGGACATTGCATGACATTAATCCGCTACGAGCCAACTGGATCGATAACAAGTCTCCAGTTGCGGGCAAGCGATTATTGGATGTGGGTTGTGGTGGCGGTATTTTATGTGAGTCACTAGCTCAAAGAGGTGCTGATGTCATCGGCATAGATGCCGGCAAACAATCTATTAAGGTAGCAAATCTGCACAAACTTGAGTCTGGATCGTCAATCGACTATTTCGTTTCAACCGCGGAAGACTATGCGCAAAAACAGCCAAAGCAATTTGATGTAGTTACATGTCTTGAAATGCTTGAACATGTGCCCGAACCCTCCTCCGTGGTGGATGCTTGCGCCAAATTGGTGAAACCAGGTGGGGCTGTTTTTTTTTCAACTATAAATCGAAACCCAAAATCTTATTTTCTGGCCATTTTAGGTGCTGAGTACATTTTAAAATTATTACCAGTCGGAACTCATAATTATTCAAGCTTCATTCGCCCATCAGAGTTGACTTCTTGGCTGCGTAAAGCAAAGTTAGAAGTGCAATCACTCACTGGACTCGAATATGATTTGGTGAGAAGAAGATATCGACTTAACCATAATAATGCAGATGTAAACTATATGATCTACGCAACGAAACCTCTTTAAATATCCCTTGGAATCGCAAAAAATATGATTGATTTTGACGGCTTGCTGTTTGACCTCGACGGAACTCTGCTAGACACGGCCCCCGATTTTATTACGTCAGTAAATGCTCAATTAGCAATGCATGGACAAGCTCAGTTGCCCCACGAGGAAATCCGACTGAACGTAACAAATGGATCTGCAGGACTTATCCAACATGCCTTTGGCATCTCTCAAGAAGACCCGACTTTTGAGGAATATAAAAATGAACTATTATCGATCTACAGGCACCATCTTGCAGATAAAACAGTTTTTTTTCCAGGTCTTCTCGAGGTACTGCATGAGTGCAAAAACCGAGCCATTCCATGGGGAATCGTAACCAATAAACCTTGGGCTTTCACAAAACCATTGCTAGCAGAATTGCACCTATTGGAATTTAGCGCATGCACTGTGTGTCCAGATCATGTAAAAAAGCCTAAACCGGACCCTGAATCTATAAATCTTGCATGTGACCTTATGCACATCAATCCAGCAAGATGTATCTACATCGGCGACCATGCGCGTGATATAAATGCTGGAAAAAATGCGGGAATGCGGACTATTGCCGCGCATTGGGGTTATGTCGACAACACGGAAGACATTTCCAAGTGGGGGGCAACTTGGATCGTAAAAAAATCTCAACTTCTGCGGAGCTTTCTTTTTGGAACTACCGAATGTTGACCCCGGATCAAATCTGCAGATATGCTCCTCCTCCCAACCACCTTGAAGGTCGAATAATTTTAATTTCTGGAGCAGGCGACGGTATAGGCCGCGAGGTGGCATTTGCATGCGCAGAGCAGGGCGCAACCACTATTCTGCTGGGAAGATCCGTGGGCAACCTAGAAAGCACGTATGATGCAATATTAGAAAGAACTGCCCATACATCTGTGATTTGCCCCATCGACCTAGAAACAGCCGGTCCTGAAGAATATGCGCAACTGAACCTACTTGTGAATAGTCAATTTGGCCGTCTGGATGGCCTTGTAAATAATGCGGGAATCCTAGGAAGCAGGACTCCGATGAACCACTATAAACCGCAAACTTGGGATTCAGTGCTAAAAATTAATGTCACTGCCCAATATATGTTGACTCAAGCTCTAGTTCCAACGCTCGAAGTCTCAGCTAGTGGGGCCTCAGTAATTTTCACAACTTCTGGAGTTGGNCGAAGGAGTCGNGCATTTTGGGGGGCTTATGCCGTNTCTAAGTTTGCCATTGAAGGTTTAGTGCAAACTTGGGGTCAAGAATGTGAGAACTTGGNCTCATTCAGAATCAANGCNATCGATCCNGGAGCAACGCGAACAAAAATGCGTGCAGAGGCTTATCCAGCCGAAAATCCAGAAAAATTGAAATCGCCTTCCGAGATTATGCCTGCATATCTTTATCTATTGGGTGATGATAGTATCGGGATCAACGGCNTCACAATAGATGCTCAACTTCCCGACGAGCAACAAAACTAAAGCTNNCTTNTCTTTCGTGGCGAGCGGCGACCATCAAACTTTGACCGACCTTCTTTCATAGCATTNTATTGCCTATCAGGCCTTTGAGATTTTNTTGAAGACAGTTTGCTCNCTGNGAGGCCCACAGACAAAACCAATTCTTTCACTTGATCAGCTTTCAACTCGAGAAAGCTAGATCGCCGGACTGCCGATGGCAGAAGCACCGTGCCATATCTGATGCGCTTAAGTCTGCTCACTTTTACACCCTGAGATTCGAAAAGCCGGCGCACTTCTCTGTTACGGCCCTCAAGCAATATAACCCTGAACCAGCTGTTGCTCACNGATAAAGAGCTCTTCTCCAGATCAAAGTTGTGAGGAACTATAGAACTGAATTTAGCAACACCGTCCTCCAATTCAACCCCATTGGTCAGCCGCCTGACCGCTGCCGCATCTATTCTTCCATAAACTCTGACCAAATATTCCCTCTCTATCGAAAACGATGGATGCATAAGTCTGTGCGCCAAGTCTCCATAATTCGTTATTAGCAAAAGACCAGTGGTATTGATATCCAATCGTCCCACAGTGATCCAACGTCCTTNGNTTAATCGAGGCAACCTATCAAAAATTATCGGACGGTCCTTGGGATCATAAGTCGTAGAGACCTCTCCTTCGGATTTGTTGTATATTAGAACTCTATTTAACTGCCCTTGTTGAAGTGCAATAAAACGTCCATCAACCAATATTTTATCATCCAGTTTTGCCCTATCGCCCAATTTCGCGACGGAACCATTGACGGTGACCCTTTTATCCGAAATCCATTTTTCAATTTCTCTTCTGGAACCCAGCCCAGCCGAGGCAAGCAGTTTTTGCAGTCTTTCGTTCATCGGCCAGAAACTCTGAATGTGCCTGCTGCCGGAGAGCCAAGCAANTCAGCTATCTTTTTTGGACGCATTTTCACTACCGAACTCACCAATCTCTTGCGAGGTGATAATCATATCTGGTTCAAAGTCAATAAAGTTCTTGATTTCCTTGAGAGGTGGCAAGTCCTGCAAGCTTGTAAGATTAAAATAGTCCAAAAAGTGTTTTGTTGTCGAATAAAGAGCNGGGCGNCCNGGNACATCCCTGTGGCCTATGACCGCGATCCANCCTCTTTCTTGCAATCCGCGAATTATGTCCGTGCTGACTGCAACACCACGTACCAATTCAATATCGCCTCGAGTCACTGGCTGACGGTAAGCAATCAAGGCGAGAGTTTCTAGCATTGCTTTCGAGTATCGCTTAGGTTTTTCCTCCCATAAGCGGCTNATCCAAGGCGCAAGCTCCTGATTGACCTGAAATCGCCATCCACTGGCAACACGCATCAGCTTATATCCACGATCACGACAGTCGTCTTCAATTTCTTCGATCGCAGCTAGTATTTGATCTCTCGGGGGTCTCTCGCAATCTTCAAAGAGTGCTTCCAAAAAAGGCGCATCTAGCGGNTTTGCAGCTGCAAGAAAGGCCCCTTCAATTATCTGTCTAATCAGTTGAGAGTTCATGCTTTCTTTGCCACAAGATGAATACTNTCGAAAGGGTCGGTTTGNANAACATCAATGAGTGATTCTTTAANTANTTCCATCAAAGCTAAAAACGTCACGACAACACCAGCTCNGCCCTCNTTGACAGTAAAGAGGTTCTCAAATCGCACAAATGAATTCCGCAGCAGCTTGTCAAGAATGTGAGACATACGCTCTCTTACCGACAACGCTTCAGAACTGACTTGGTGGTTTGTAAACATCTCGGCTCGCTTCAAGACACCACTAAAAGCAACCAACAGTTCACTAATGCTTACNTCAGGNTAGCATTTCNGAATATCCCGNTAAGTTACCTCCGCACTAGCCTGATGGGTATCACGACCCATGCGAGGGAGTTCATCGATNTCCTCGGCCGCCTGTTTGAAACGTTCATATTCTTGCAAACGCTGNATCAATTCCAATCTTGGNTCCTCATCCTCGTCGACNTCCGACGATTGCCGCGGCAAAAGCATTCGAGTTTTTACTTCGGCTAACATGGCTGCCATTACTAAATAGTCGGCCGCAAGTTCTAACTGAATTTCACGCATTAATTCAATATAACTCATATATTGGCGCGTAATAGCTGCCACATCTACATCTAAGATGTCTAGGTTTTGCCGNTTAATTAGATACAACAACAGGTCTAAAGGCCCTTCAAAAGCCTCTAAAATAATTTCTAGTGCCTGAGGCGGAATATACAGATCCTTCGGCATGACTGACATAGCCTCACCCTGNATAACAGCAAACGGCATCTCACTTTGCTGTGGTTGGTTGTATACCATCGAATCTCTTATGGATGGGTTATTCACCTTGGANGATGATTCTAATTTGATCACTATTTNTATCCTAAGATTACCTTANATAATTATACTACTTAGTCCTACTCTTGCACGATGTTATTGATTAGATAAAATAAAATCACCTAGTCCCTGCCTAACCAAAGTTGGAATATCATCAGTCAAATCAACTACGGTAGAGGGTAATATCCCGCAATAACCACCATCAATTATTGCGTCGACCTGCGCTCCTACGCGCTGCTTTATTTCATAGGCATCTGACAAGCCAAATTCATCATCAGGCAGAGTAAAAGTCATATTAATGACTGGTCCTGACAGCGCATTCATCAGTGCTTGAATAACAAGATTATCTGGAATCCTAACCCCTACAGTTTTTCGCTTGGGATGAAGCAAACGTCTGGGCAATTCTGAAGAAGCGGCCAACACGAATGTAAATGGACCTGGCGTGAAAGTCTTAAGGATGCGGAAATTGCTGTTGTTAAGCTTGGCATATACGGCAACCTCGGAAATGTCCCGACAGAGCAAGGTAAAGTTATGGTCCTTGTTGAGATTCCTAATCTTGCGAATCCGTTCCAAGGCGCGTTTGTCTCCAATTTTACAGCCAATTCCATAAACAGAATCGGTCGGATAAACGAGAATTCCTCCATCATTCAAAATTTCTGCCGCCTGATTAATCAGACGCGCCTGCGGATTTTGTGGATGTATACTGATATAGTGGCCCATTACCAAACCCTGACCTTCTTTATGGCCTATTATCTCACAACTTGCTTGTCATTCGATTTTTTATGGCTACGAGTCATTATCCACTAACCAACCCCAAAATCTTTGGGTAAGAATTTTAAACAATGATTGATCAGAATTCTAAGTCACAATTACGGCTTGAAACGCATCTTGAAAAAAGTTCTGCGCCTCAGGAAAGCTTGGTGCTGAACCTGTTGTTCAACCTATTGGTGCCCACAATTATATTAAAAACACTTAGCAATGAGGATTACCTTGGAATCAAGCTTGCAGTCATTACAGCCCTTGTTTTTCCTCTAGTATACGGATTACGAGATCTGATTAAACGCAAAGTATTTAATTTTTTTTCGGCCCTAGGTTTTATTAGTGTACTACTCACGGGAGGATTAACCCTTCTGGAATTAGATGCCATTTACTACGCCATTAAAGAAGCATCTATTCCCGGTCTTTTCGGGTTGGCCACATTATTGTCATTAAAGACCTCTACCCCACTCGTGCGAACATTTGTGCTAAACGACAATCTGGTGAATATTGAACTCATCTACAAAGCGCTAGAAAAAAACCAACGCTCAGGGGAATTTGAAAGCCTGCTAGTCAATGGGTCATGGATTCTTGCGGCAGGCTTTTTTCTATCGGCCAGCTTGAATTACGTTCTGGCCATAGTGCTTTTGACTGCTCAACCTGGAACTGTCTTATTTAACGAACAGCTAGGCGACATGATCTTTTTGAGTTTCCCTGTAATAATGGTTCCAGTAACAATAGTGTTANTCGGCAATCTTTACTATCTTCTAAAAGGCATTACTCGCATCACCGGACTTACGTTNGAAGAACTGTTCAACCTAAAAGACGAGNAACAAACCGGACCTGATAGTGNGATATAATNTTCAAGTCATTTAACTAANAAAGCATAGCGTTAAACTTCTAGTTTTAGCCTGTTGAACTATAGCTGCTTCGCTCATTTGCCAAAAAAGTGGCCCTACCAACATTCAAGCAGATATCGTAAACTCTCGTCCAGAAGCCCACTGGCGACTTATATCGAGAATTTTTATGTTTTCAAATCTATGTAATATCTATAACTTTTTAAGGGTCTTCTCGGCTTTTGGAACCCATTAAGATGAAATATCTTACATTATTAAATTGTATTCTATTGTTGTGCGTTAACAGTTCGGTTCTTGCTCAAGAAAGTGGCTTGCCACAAGAACATATTATAGAAAGAAACAGCACTCCACTGACAAATATAGAGCGAGACGTCATCCACAGTCCCGCTGCCGCCGATGTCGATCAGAATTCGTCTCTTAACCCCGACAACACCGAAGAAGAAACTAATCCGGCAACTGCGAAAAACCTTAAAGCTTATATTACGGACGAGTTTTATGTTCCTGTAAGGAGTCTTCCTGACACAAACGGCAGAGTTATTCACAGAGGTCTCAAAAGCGGCACTTCGTTGCAGCTGATTGAAGCTAGTGATGGATGGTCTAGGATTAAAACCGAATTTGACTTGGAAGGATGGATAGAGACTAGATATGTCAAAGCTGATCCAATCGCAAAAGTTTTGTTAACGTTAGCAGATCAAAAAAATAAACAACTTGAAAGTCTTAATAAAGAGTTAGAGAAAGCAATTAAAGTTGAGCAGCCAACAAAGGAGTTGGCCAAGCAGAAAATAGCTGCACTTTCTTTGGAAAACGAAAGGCTTGCCACTGAATTAGGAGACTTCTCTTCGAAGACGGCAAGAGCAATGGCAACGCAAGATCAAATCCAGTCATTGGTCAGTCACAATAATCTCTTAACGCAGGAAAACGATGTCCTTAAAGCGCGTCTAAGTAATTTCGAAAAAGATGATCTATATCGTTCATTTCTGTATGGTGGATTAGCGGTTTTCCTCGGAGCTATCCTCTCAGCCTTGGTGCCCAGACTCCGTGGCCGAAAACGTTTTCAGGAATGGGGTTGAGCTGTATGTCAGGAAAAACACACTTTAAACGACTCGTTCCAATCATCATAACGCTTGCTTTTTTGTTGTTTTCACTCCCCACCATGGCTGAAAAACCTCTTGTCCTTCTGACAACTGAGAAAGGAGAGATAACGCTGCAGTTGTTTCCCGAACTTGCGCCGAAGAGTGTCTCTGGTTTTTTGAACCTAGTCGAAGATTTCCATTATGATGGATTGATCTTTCATCGTGTGATAGAGGACTTTATGATTCAATCTGGAGGGTACACCTTTGACATGACTCGTCGTGAGCCCACCGCTCCAGACATAGTGAGCGAAGCCTCTAATGGCTTACAAAATAAACGCGGCACGGTAGCTCTTGCAAGAACCTCAGATCCTAACAGCGCCCGTGCCCAGTTCTTTATTAATCACCGAAACAATCCTTCACTCGACCCTAATCCAAAACAAGCCGGTTACACTGTTTTCGGGGAGGTAATCAGTGGCATGCCAGTTGTCGACGAAATCGCCAAAGTGCCAACTGGCATTTTTGGAGATTATCAAGATGTCCCCAAGGAGCCGATTAGAATTCTGAGCGCTAAGCTCCTTAATCCAATGGTTTGGGAGAAACTCAGACCGAGAAAACTTTCTTTTGAGAGGCCTATACCTTTGCCCTGAGACCGCTTAATAGACTAAATCCCTCTCATTGTTGAATGGGATACCAATCACTGAATGATCATACTAGGACCCCCCCAAAGACCATGACTGCGTTAAGCATAAACATTAACAAGATTGCTCTTATAAGGAATTCCCGGCCTGGCAACTATCCTGATGTTGCAGCGTATGCAGAAAAATGCATCAACCTTGGGGCCGATGGCATAACTGTTCATCCTCGTCCAGATCAGAGACACATTCGTCCCAATGATGTCCGAGATATATCTAAAATCATAAGCGAATTGGACGGAGTAGAATTCAATGTTGAGGGCAATCCGTTTGCCGACCAAAACGGCGACTATCCTGGACTACTCAAGTTAGTAAAGCAAACCAGACCAGACCAATGCACTCTTGTGCCCGATGGGCTTGATCAGCTCACATCAGATCATGGTTTTGATCTGGATGCTTTTGGAAAGACCTTAAAACCAGTTATAGAAGAAATAAAATCCTTTGGGACTCGAGTGAGCCTGTTCTTAGACCCTGATCCATCTCAAATCAAAAATGCGGCAAGGCTAGGTGCAGATAGAATTGAACTCTATACAGGACCCTATGCTAGCGCGTGGGGTAGCGAAGAACTCAAGAACATTCACAGACAGCATGCCAACGCTGCAAAACTTGCCAATTCACTTGGATTGGGTGTTAACGCCGGACATGATCTGAATTTAGAGAATCTGGCTAATTACGCCACGATAGAGCATCTGCTTGAGGTTTCCATAGGTCATGCGTTTACCGTGGACTCTCTCTATTTGGGACTTAAACAATCGATGGAGGCCTACCTTTCTATCCTGTCCAAAACTCAAGATTGTTGAATCAAGATGCGAAATCATAACAAAAGTCTCAACCAAATACATACATATAGTGACAGCATTTCATACCAGAAAAAAAAAGCATTTTTTGACAATCTATTGACCATCTATGGGCGTTACACATGCTTGGAAGCAATGCAAGATAGATCGCTGGAGATTCATAGGCTTCATCTTGCCAAATCCAATCGAGTTAGCGGTATTATTGAGAAACTAATCGGATTAGCTAAAGATAGAGCTATTGAAATTTGCTACCATACGCGACATGAATTATCCCGAATATCCCGAAATAGCAACCAGGATCAAGGGGTAGCGTGTGACGTTATACATGCGAACTTCAGACACTACTCTATTTCGATGAAAAAACTTTCTCTAGCCACTCAACCCGTGATTATGGCTCTAGACGGAGTTTCAAATCCCCAAAACTTGGGAATGATAATTCGTAGTGTCACTGCGAGCAGAGTAAATACTATTCTACTACCACTTCGATCTTGGAAACACATATCTCCCCTAACAATCAAAGCTAGCGCAGGAACTCTTTTCAAAAGTGAAATCCTTCGCTGCGAAAATTTAGCGTTCGCTATTCAGGATTTTAAAAAGAATGGTTTTAAAATAGCCGTAATGGAAAGCAATGCAAAAAAATCAATTGATAGATTTAAAATTCCGGGGCCAGTAATTTTTGTGTTGGGTAATGAGACTAATGGGGTTAGCAAAGAGGTGGCCGGATTGGCAGATTATCGGTTAAGTATCGCTATGCAACGAGGTGTTCAGTCACTAAATGTTGCAGTCAGTGCTGCTCTTGTTGCCTTCACAATGACATGACAAAAACCTAGGATAGTGCATTCGGCTTTAACCCCCAAAGCGGAGATCTCCAAGCAGCAACAATCGCTAAAATAGCGGTTAGAATTGCTATGCTAGACAGCGCAATTAGGAAGTCGAAATTTTCTATGGCGATGCCACACATCCATGCTCCCAAAGGAGTGCCACCAAACAACGATAACTGGTAGATTGAAACTGCTCTGGCGCGAAAAGCCAAGACAACATGGTCATGGATAATTATGCGTCCCAAAGCCATGGCTAATCCAGAGGAAAATCCCCAAAAAAATACTGCAGGAAAGAGCAGCCAAAAACTCGGATGCCATGCCACTATTAAAAGCAAAGCCCCTCGCCAAAAAAACGTAATGATCATTGATCTGCCGGGATTGGGAAAAGTATTCACTTTTCTCATGACTCCCAAATTAGCTGCGACAACTCCAAGTATAAATACTGTTTGAATAGAGGCTAGCAACCCCGCTCCACCATGATATATGTGATGAGCTAAAATTGGAGTAGCTACGATAAAAGCGCCAAAGGGCAAAACGCCTGTAGCGAATACGATATACAGCAAGTGCATTAGCCTTGTATCATCTCTAAACAATGCCATGCCCTCACCTATCTCTCGGCAAAGATTTCGAGTTTCCTTTTTTTCAGAAACTAATTCAATCCGAGCAGGATGACTCTGGCGGATTAAAATCGCTGTGACCCCAAAAAAGCTCATTTGCAACAGTATTAGGGTCGATAAACTCAAGTAGCCCAATAATCCAGCAAACAGGAAGCCAATCCCAAGAGCGACAAATCTTACGACCAAAGTCTTAGCGACTAACTGATGCATGGCTTTCGTTTGCGCTCGGCCTAAAAGACTTTCTCTTGCTGGCTGCGCAAACGCAGTGATCATGCCAAAGATCAGCCCAAAACCAATTACCAACTCAATATTTAGCTCATTGTTTAGTTCAGCAAAAAGCAGCANTCCTAATGGTAAAAGATATGAAAGGTAGAGTAATGCTAGCCAAGAGCCTTGATGTAAACGATCTGAAATCACGCCAGCCGGCAAAATAAAAAGCAGGTTNGGAATCAACAACATCATTTGTGCAAAGCCCAATTGACTCGGGGACCCTTCTAATACCCCTACAATTATCCATGGATAAAGAACATTGTGTAAGCCGACCGCTAGGTTTGTGGTTCCAATTGCGTAAAGATAATATTTAAAAGAAAATTGCATTTTACTCTTCCATTCGCNNGCCACCNCGGNCGTGCTGGGNNCCAATATTCGAGTTCCACAATGAGGTCGCACAATCCTTCATTTCATANTTACGTTCAGNTAGTGNAATTCNGNTGCNATTTNAATGAGCTATCACTCGNTCTTNTGCTCTGGATACACATTATGAGATATCAAAAGATCNGCAAANTGTCTCTCTTGCATTGTTGGTACCCGCAGCAGTTTAGCTTTCTCTAACTTCGAACCAGCCTTCGAGCCTACAAGCAATTGAGTGGTTTTTGCAGAAATGGAAGATGAAACTTTCGCTCCCAAACTTTTAAGGATAACTTTGGCACGNTCTCTGCTCATCGANTCAAGATTTCCTGTCAAAACCCAAGTTTGCCCAGNAAGAGGACGGCTCGAATTTTCCTTGTCAACNTTATNATGACAGTTCAAACCGATCGATAGTAATTCATCAATAACATTCATGTTTTTNGGNTCAGCAAAATAATCAANTATGTGTCGAGCGACGACGGGCCCAACACCTTCGATTTCTGTTAATTTCTCAAGCGGTTCTGCAATTAAAGCCTCTAGNGATTGAAATCGACTCGCCAAGATTTGAGCGCAACCCTCTCCTACCTCTCGAATTCCTAGTGCATAAATAAACTTGCTGAGACTTGTATCACGGCTAGCATGGATTGATTTAAGTAACTTTTTAGATGATTTTTCAGCCATTCTTTCCAAAGAACAGAGGATAACCAAATCCAANCGATATAGGTCAGAAAATGACTTAACATGNCCTCTGTCCACCAGTTGTTCGACAAGTTTATCTCCTAGACCTTCAATATTTATTGCCCTTCTCGATACAAAATGGTTGATCGATTGCTTCACTTGAGCAGGACAACGCATGCCTCCCGTGCAGCGCACTGCGGCCTCATCAGGCACCTGTTCAATCTCTGAACCACAGACTGGACAGTATTGCGGAAATTCGATCAAGCTAGCATTGGCACGTCGATATTCTTTTACAACACGAACTATTTTTGGGATAACGTCACCTGCTCGACGGACGATAACGGTATCATCCATAAAAAGATCTAAGCGAGCAATCTCGTCTTGATTATGAAGAGTGGCGTTTCGCACGGTCACTCCCCCAACAAATACTGGTTCNAGTCTACCCACTGGCGTAATGACTCCGGTTCTGCCCACTTGATACTCAACGGCGACTAATCGCGTCATTTCCTCTTGAGCTGGAAACTTCCTTGCTATCGCCCAACGTGGTGAGCGCAAAACTGCGCCCATTCGCCGCTGTATTTCTAGACTATTAACTTTAATCACAATGCCATCGATATCATAGGGAAGAGATGAACGCTGCTTGGCTAATTGCTCATAGAAACTCTCACATTGGAAAATATTGGCTGCCAAATAAGTATGGCTGTTTACCAAAAAGCCAAGCTGCTTTAAATAAGTCAGAATCTCAAAATGTGTTTTTGGTTTGACCGTGCTTTCGAGAATTCCCAAACCATAGACGGACATCACGAGAGGCCTNCTTGCTGTAACNTTTGAATCCAACTGACGCAGGCTCCCAGCCGCAGCATTTCTAGGATTGACAAATTTTTTATCCCCCAGTTTGTCTGCCTCCGCATTCAGCAGCTCAAAACCTTCATGTGGAATATAAACCTCCCCTCTCACTTCAATCAGATTTGGAAGGGAATCACCCTGTAGCCGCAACGGCACCGATCTTATAGTTTTTGCATTCGCCGTGACATCCTCTCCAATCATGCCATCCCCTCGGGTCGCAGCGCGCTCCAANACTCCATCNCGGTATANAAGACTCAAAGCCACTCCATCAAGCTTGGGCTCGCAAACGTAATTGACAGGCTCTTGTGTTTCTATGCGCTCAGCAATTCTCCGATCGAAATCCANTAATGNATCTGAATCAAACGCATTTTCGAGTGATAGCATCGGAAGNGAATGCGAAATCTGTGAAAATTCTGATAATGGCNTGCCCCCCACTCTGTGCGTTGGAGAATCATCATCTATCAAATCTGGAAAGGCATGCTCCCACGACTGAAGCAGCAACAATTTTCTATCATATTCAACATCGGGAATTATAGGGTCGTCGAGCACATGGTATCGATGATTATGGTATTGAAGTTCTTTGACGAGAGTCTTATATGCTTGAACCGGAGGCGCTGCCATATATCTACTTCAGATCGCCATCGACTATTATTCACCGGCCTTTACGCGAATAAAATCGCGTGCAAGCTGTCTATTATGATCTATGGTTTGCGGTGTCATTGAACTCCGGGATTCATCTAAAATATGCAAATGTAAACTCGCCGCAATTACATGAGCAGTTGAGAGCATCTCATTGAAAGCGCCCTCAGGGTGCTGAACCTCGTGAAGATTAACAAACATTGTCACACCGGGTGTAGTCATCTCCGTCATCATATCCAGATCGAAAGTACCGGGATTCAAAATATTTGCCAAACTGAAAATGATTGGGCCCGAGCCATTACCATCTCGATGAAAATGAAAAATACCCATGTCACCGAATCGAAGGCCCGCACCCAAGAGCGTCGATAAAAGCTCCGAGCCTGTTACAAATGAGTCTTTTTCGGACATCAAGTGAATGATCATGATTTGTGGTTCTTGGGCTGCTGAAGGCTTTTTGCCCACAACCTCCATGGTGGACCCAACCTCTGACTCAGGCGAGCTATCCGATTCCTCGAAAACCAGGTCAACCTGACCCTTTTTTTCAGCCGGAGTATAACGCTCACCTATATCCTTAGGACTCAGCAAAACATCTTCCATAGCATCGAAATCGATATTACGCACACCCACGATTCTTGAACCCCCACCGGGAAAGTCGCTACCAAATATATCATTCTGACCGTCCTCAAATTTTGAGTTTTTTTCTAAGCGGCTGGACGACATCTGGATATTTTCATAACGATTCCGCCTGAACCGCCGAACCGCGTCGAGTCCGATCGCAACAAAAACTAAAACCGCCAAAGCGACCAAAATGTTAATTGAACCTAGAAGCTCCATCGTAACTCTTTCTCACCGCGTTTAGAACAGCTTCGTATTGTAGTTGGCTAAATGGAAAACTAAAATCTTTTTATTCTGCGCTAAGTAGTTGCCGAAAGTTTAACTGCTGCATTCACATCAACAGACACAATTTTGGAAACTCCGGCTTCCATCATAGTTACTCCTACTAATTGATTCGTGGCTTGCATCGTGGTCTTATTGTGAGTCACTATAATAAACTGAACTTGGTCGGACATCTCTCGAACCACTTCGGCATAACGAGCAACGTTGAGATCATCTAGCGGTGCATCCACTTCATCGAGCATACAAAAAGGCGCTGGATTTAGCTTAAAGATAGCAAACACCATCGCAATTGCGGTTAGGGCTTTTTCTCCACCTGAAAGCATATGAATCGATGCATTTTTCTTACCCGGTGGTCTTGCTCGGATCATCACACCTGTATTTAGCAAATCGTCATCAATTATTTCCAAATATGCTTCTCCCCCTCCAAAAAGTTTGGGGAACAAATCTCTGATATTCATATTCAGCAGGTCAAAAGTGTCTTTGAAACGAGACCGTGTTTCACGATCGATCTTTTTAATTGCTGTCTTAAGTGTCTCCAGAGCTTCCTCTAATTCTTCATTTTGTTTATCAAGATACTCTCTTCTCTCAGATTCAAGCTCATATTCTTGAATAGCAGCCAAGTTAATCGGGCCTAATCGTTGTATCCTGTCTTGGATCAATTGCAGCTCAACTTCCTTTGCATTTAAATCATAATTATCGCCCACCGCCCCCAATAATTCCGGTAGATCCGCTTCTTGATCAGCAAATTGCTCCTCGAGAGCATCCCTGCGTGTAGTCAGCTCTCTTAATGCTAGTCGATGAGATTCAAGCTCTGAACCGTTTAAAGCGATATCAGAATCAATAACGTTACGCTCTTTTTCTTGACCATGTTTTTGATATTCCAAATCTTCAAACATCTTTCTGACAGTTTTAAGTTGTTTTTCTGCTGACAACCGTTCCGCAAGCATCCTTTCAAGGTCATTTTGGTACTTTTTATATAGGTCTTCATCATCGCCTTTCTTTAATTCTTGCAAACGGCTAGCAAGGCGATCAACCTGTGTTTCAAGCCTTGATGTCCCTTCAGAGATAGTGGAACGTTGTGCATCCAATAAGTTAACCTCCATAGCGAGCTGTTCTCTCTGCTCTCTACATTTTGTCAGTCTTAATCGACATTGATTCATCAGTGAAAAAACTTCTGAACGCTTTTCATTTAGAGATTTACCCTCGGCACTATCCCTTTCAATCAATTTAGATGCATTTTTATAAACGGATTCGGCAGTAGTCAGTTTTTTCGATTCATCCTCAAGATTCCTTTGAATTTCTTCTAATTCAGCATCAGAGTGATGCTTGCTCTGCGTGTTCTGTGCTATGCGCATTTCGGTTGCACTTAGTCTTGAATGCAGGTCGGCATATTCAATCTGTTCCGCATCGATATCGCCTATCTTTTGTCTAAATAGTACCTCTAAATTTCTCAGTTCATATTCAAAAGCAGCAACTTTTTTTTCCGCTTGACTTATTTGATTTTCGATTGATTCGATTTTTTTGCTGACACTATGAAGCTCTCTTTTGCGTTGAATTATTCCATTCGAGGTATCAACTTCTCCTGAGACTCTCAACCAGTTAACGCCGAACCAAATACCTTGCTTGGTTATAACAGATTCATGAGCCTTCAAGCCCGGTCTCTGAGAAAGTGCTTCTTGAAGAGTATCTACAGCATAAACATGCTCTAAAAGAGATTTAGCATATTTGTTTGAGACAACTTCGCTCAAATGCGTATTCTTGTCCGTTCTATGGGGGCAAGAAATATCCCTTCCTTGATCTTCAATTAAAAGAAGCTCTCCTTCATTAAAATCACCAACCAGCTGGGATACAGAGTTAATATCTCCAACCAGAACCGATTGCATATATGGACCTAGAGCAGTTTCAACTGCCAGTTCCCATCCGCTTTCGACATCAAGAGAGTCGCCAAGCCGAGAGCATTGACCTAAATCTTTGCTATCCAGCCAGGACTGGTCTTGATTTTTGTTTCTGGTGGCCTCTTGAAGTACTTTAAGCGAGGATTTTTGTCCTAGTAGCTCTTGATGCCGCTCACGCAAACCATTGACATCACCTCTGTGTTGCTTCAATAACTGCTGAAGTTCAGAGATACGCTGTGATGCCTTGTCGCGAGCCTTCTCGGAGGCTAGTCGTTTTTCCGAGAGAGCTTCAAGAGAGGTTTTTAAAGCACTTATTTCATCATTTTCAGCGTCAAGACAGAACCCTTTCACCTGTCTTGACAGTTCCAGTTTCCTCTCTGAGAGGGTTTTAATAATCTCTCCCAGGTGATGCATCAAAGATTGTTGTACCTCTGCAGTCTGTTTGGGCTCCAAAGACCGCTCTTGGAATTCTTCCAGTTGTGTCTGCAACTCTTCGC
>NZXB01000034.1 GCA_002701765.1 Porticoccaceae bacterium | reverse complement strand
TTTCTGCCATTGGTCAACCTTTCTCATTTTTCGACTTTCGGACAACTTTACCTCACAGCGAGCGCTTATTAGAGGTGTGATTCTGCTGACTCCAAGTTCTGTTGCTTTTTGAATGGCATAAGTCATGCGTTCTCCACGCGATACACCTATACCGAGGTGAGTTCGTAATGATGATTCCCTTTCTACCGGGTCGAATTGCTCTATTTGCACAACTACCGTGTTTTTTGTAGACGCCAACAGTTGTCCTGAATATTCCCCTCCTTGGCCATTGAATAGCAATACCGGATCGGAGTGAGCAAGTTTTAGTACCTTGAGTAAATAATGCGTTTGCGCGACATCCAAGGTTATTTCGGTGTTAGTTGTGAGAATATCGTCAACAAATATTCGTGGTATCCGCATCAATACTTGCCTTGTATAAATAGAAGACTGCTGGTTTATAGATTCAGCAGACACTCGGGAGCATACAGGACAGCCAAGAAATTGAAAGTGCCTAGTACTTGTAACTTTCTTTCTTATAAGGGCCTTTTAACGGGACGTTAATATAATCTGCCTGATCTGGGGTCAATTGAGTTATAACGCCGCCAAACCCTTGAACCATGTGAGCTGCCACCTCTTCATCTAGAGTTTTAGAAAGAACCTCAACTCGCAAGAGTTTGTCTTTTGTTTTGGCGTCTTGGAATGCAAACTTTTTGTTATAGAGATCTATTTGAGCAAGAACTTGATTTGCGAACGACCCGTCCATAATCCGACTAGGATGTCCGGTCGCATTGCCTAGATTAACCAGCCTACCCTCCGCTAGAAGCAGCAAATGATCATTTTCAGCCCGGTTTCTGAAGACCTTATGAACCTGGGGTTTGATTTCGTCCCACTCCCAGTGCTGCCGCATATAGTTTGTATCAATCTCATTATCGAAGTGACCAATATTGCAAACCACGCATCCTGTTTTTAACTCTGATAAAACTGCTGAGCACGCAACGTTCAAGTTGCCTGTGCTAGTAACTAAGATATCAATGGAGCGAAGCAAACCTGCATTTACGCCTTTGCCTGGTTGGCCGTCAATGTAAGTAGAAACAACTTCAAAACCATCCATGCACGCTTGCATCGCGCATATCGGATCGATTTCTGTCACTTTCACAATCATGCCTTCCTGCCGCAAAGATTGNGCTGACCCTTTGCCTACATCTCCGTAGCCTATTACAAGTGCTTTTTTGCCTGCTAGCAAATGGTCGGTTGCTCTTTTAATAGCGTCATTGAGACTATGACGACATCCGTATTTGTTGTCATTCTTTGCCTTAGTAATCGAGTCATTTACNTTGATAGCTGGAACTTTCAGTTGACCGGAGGCCAACATTTCTTCAAGCCTNTGAACACCAGTGGTCGTTTCTTCTGTTATTCCATGAATCGAATCAAGAACAACCGGAAACCTGTTATGAAGCATNGCGGTNAGATCCCCGCCATCATCAAGAACCATATTGGCGTCCCAAGGAACACCGTTCTTAACAATCTGTTGCTCTAGACACCATTCATATTCCTCCTCAGTTTCTCCTTTCCATGCNAAAACTGGAGTTCCATTTGCGGCCACTGCTGCTGCTGCGTGATCTTGGGTCGAAAAAATATTACAGGAAGTCCATCGGACTTGCGCCCCCAAATTTTCTAAGGTCTCTATTAGCACTGCAGTCTGAATTGTCATATGTATACAACCGAGAATGCGNGCACCAGAGAGAGGTTGACTGGGCTTATATTTTTCTCGAATCGCCATGAGAGCTGGCATTTCACTTTCGGCAATAGCTATTTCTTTCCTGCCGNATTCTGCCAANNTAATGTCAGCCACCTTAAANTCAGGCGAATTGCTGTTGTTGTCGATTGCTGCGATTTTAGCGCCCATAATTTTTCCTTTTTATATTTAAACAGTTTGTATACGTATATCTTTTGGTCTTGGGAACNTATCAAAGTGATCTTTTCAAAATCGCGGCGCGGTCGGTCTTTTCCCAACTAAACGCCTCTTTTTCGCGTCCGAAATGACCATATGAAGCNGTAGACCGATATATTGGTCTGCGCAAGTCGAGCATGCTTATTATGCCGCTTGGNCTGAGGTCGAAATGTTTGCGGATTAAATTCGAAATTTCGTGATTTGGGAGTTTTCCTGTTCCGAAGGTCTCGATGCTTATCGATGTGGGTTGCGAGACTCCGATGGCATATGATATCTGGAGCTCACAACGATCAGCTAGGCCAGCTGCCACAACGTTTTTTGCAACATAACGCCCGGCATAAGCAGCGGAGCGGTCAACTTTTGTTGGATCTTTGCCTGAGAATGCTCCTCCGCCNTGNTGAGCCATACCGCCGTATGTGTCGNCTATAATTTTACGACCTGTGACGCCACAGTCTCCCATTGGACCGCCGATAGTGAATTCCCCCGTCGGATTAATGTGGTACTTTGTTTCCGCATGCAGCCAATCGGCGGGAAGAACCTTTTCAATTATTTCATGCCGAACCGCTTCTTGCAGCTCCGATAGGGAAATCGACTTTGAGTGCTGTGTTGATAAAACCACCGCATCCACAGCCACAGGNCTGCCATTATCATATCTTAAACTCACTTGGCTTTTAGCATCAGGATAAAGCCATGGCAGGGTACCATCTTTTCGCAGCTTAGCTTGCATCTCCATTAATCGGTGAGCGTAAAAAATCGGTGCTGGCATCAGCACATCAGTCTCATTGCTTGCGAAACCGAACATTAGCCCTTGGTCGCCAGCCCCTAAATCTTTTNCNNTGGTTTCGTCGACTCCCATTGCTATGTTNCTTGATTGTTGGCCAATCGCGTTTAAAACAGCGCATGTGTTGCCATCAAAACCAACTTCTGAACTATTATATCCGATTTCCGTTACCACCTGACGCACCAGCCTCTCAAGGTCAACATAGGTGTTGGTGCGGACTTCACCTGCCAAAACCACCATGCCGGTCTTAACCATTGTTTCCACGGCAACGCGAGAATGAGGATCATCTATTATCATGGCATCTAAAACGGCGTCAGATATCTGATCTGCCATTTTGTCTGGATGNCCTTCAGATACTGATTCTGAGGTGAAGATAGTATAATTTGACATNTTTTTTCCTCTGATATNGGCAAGNGCGTTGAGCGCAAATTGAGAGTAGCCGGCAATCACCATCGGGTGAGAGTTATTTTCCATTGAATTAAAGAAAGGATAAAAACAGCGCATCTGCTTGCAAGCAAAATTCTACCACAATCGCTATTTCGAACAAGAATATCGTTTAATCAAGTTACTATTTTCAAGATAATTTCNATTAATGTGTNTATCNNAGAAAGACAGGAGTATTGAATATCAGTTTACTGGCTGGCTCTCCTGAGAGACAATACGCGCTTTTAAAATCTCAGTAAGGAGCGCGGAAAGATGATCTCAAGAAGATATCTCGCGAATGCGGTTAGAGCCCTGAGCATGGACGCNGTGCAAAAGGCTNAAAGTGGGCATCCCGGGGCGCCAATGGGAATGGCAGATATCGCTGAAGTTTTATGGAACGATTATCTTAAGCATAATCCNGATGATCCCGAGTGGTTTGATAGGGATCGTTTNGTTTTGTCAAATGGCCACGGATCGATGCTGCTTTATGCNTTGTTGCANTTAAGTGGGTATGACGTGTCTCTAGATGACCTCAAAGACTTTCGACAACTGAACTCCAAAACGCCGGGACATCCAGAGTATGGTTATACCTCGGGCGTTGAAACCACTACCGGTCCCTTAGGTCAGGGTGTTGCTAATGCGGTTGGTATGGCTTTGGCTGAAAAAGTCCTGGCAGCACAATTCAATCGATCAGATTATCGTATTGTGGACCATTACTCATATGCGTTTTTGGGAGATGGGTGTTTGATGGAAGGGATTTCTCACGAAGTCTGCTCTCTTGCAGGTACCTTGAATCTGGGAAAACTGATTGTTTTTTATGATGACAATGGAATATCAATTGATGGTGAGGTAGATGGATGGTTTACAGATGACACCCCTGCTAGGTTTGAGTCGTATGGATGGCAGGTAATACCGCAAGTGGATGGTCATAACTGCGATGAGATCGGAGCTGCAATTGAAAAAGCGCGACAGGAGATTGACCGACCAACGCTCATCTGCTGCAAAACTATCATAGGGTTTGGNTCGCCTAATNNGCANGGGAANGAGGAGTGTCATGGTGCGCCCCTAGGAGAAGATGAAATAATTTCAGCTCGGGAGCAACTCAACTGGAGTCATGGTCCATTTCATGTTCCTGAGGGTGTATACGACGGGTGGGATGCAAAAAGTCGCGGCGCAAGTAGCCAGAATGCCTGGGTTGCGCTCTTTACAAAATACCGGGAAGCTTACCCTGAATTAGCGGCAGAATTTGAGCGCAGGGTGNCGGGNCANCTCCCTAATGACTTCGATGAAGCGTCAAATGCATTCATTATCGAATGCCAGCAATCGATGCAAAAAATGGCCTCTCGTAAAGCATCACAGAACTGCCTCAACGCGTTTGGACCAATATTGCCTGAACTATTAGGTGGTTCGGCCGACCTCGCCGGCTCAAATTTAACGATATGGTCTGGTTCAAAACCTATTAGCGCTGAGAATAGCGATGGAAACTACATATACTATGGCGTGCGTGAGTTCGGTATGAGCGCCATTATGAATGGAATTGCACTTCATGGTGGNTTTATAAATTATGGAGCCACGTTTTTGACNTTCATGGATTATGCGCGTAANGCCGTNCGGATGGCTGCGCTTATGAGGGTGCAGAGCATATTTATTTATACNCATGACTCAATTGGTTTGGGGGAAGATGGGCCGACACATCAACCCATAGAACAGTTGATGGTCTTGCGGGGAACGCCAAATCTTTGCACATGGCGACCTTGCGACACGGTTGAATCAGCCGTTTGTTGGAAGAGTGCCATTGAGAGGAACAGTGGCCCTAGTGCATTGGTTTTTAGTCGCCAGGCCCTAGTGCCAATGGCCCGATCCAATGAGCAAGTAATGAATATTCAGCGCGGAGGCTATATTTTGATGGATTGCTCTGAACCCCAGGCAATTATTATTGCCTCTGGTTCAGAGGTTGATTTAGCGGTCAGATCAGCCAGTGTCGTCAGTGATAGAGGAATTCAGGTAAGAGTTGTTTCTATGCCCTGCGCCGAATTATTTGATGCTCAAGATGAAACATATCGTGAAAAAGTGCTGCCGTCCGCACTGCGTGCTAGAGTCGCTGTAGAAGCATCGCATGTGGATTACTGGCGAAAATATGTGGGGCTTGACGGTCGTGTGGTGGGAATGCACAACTTCGGAGAGTCTGCACCTGGAGACGATCTTATGCAGACCTTTGGATTCACAGTTGATAATGTTGTTCAGACGTTGCTTGAGGTGATCGATTAGTGTTGCGCATAGCAATTAATGGTTACGGTCGAATTGGGCGCTCGTTCTTGAGGGCTGTCTATGAATCGAAGGCTCGAGAGATGCTTCAAGTTGTGGCTATAAATGAACCAGCAGATGCTAAAACGATCGCATACTTGACCCGTTATGATTCCACCCATGGCCGGTTCCCCGGGACGGTCGGGTTACAAGGCTTGAGCCTCCGAATTAATGGAGATTCTATTAATCTGTTGGCGGTTCAAGACATATTGGGTTTGCCTTGGCGGGATCTCGACGTGGATGTTGTATTGGAGTGCAGTGGCACGTTTAGTGACAGGCGTTCAGCCGAGCAGCATATTCAAAGTGGGGCTCAGCGAGTTCTCTTTTCTCAACCAGCGCAACCTGATGTTGATCAGACAATCGTTTTCGGGGTTAATCAAAACGAATTAAATGGTTCTGAAACGATTATTTCTGCTGCCTCTTGCACCACTAATGCAGTTGTTCCTGTAATTCACGTCCTGGATGAAACATTCGGTGTTGGAGGTGGGGTCATCACCACAATCCATTCGGCGATGAATGACCAACCCGTTATAGATGCTTTTCATCACAATGATTTGAGAAAAACTCGTGCGGCAATGCAGTCCATTATTCCGGTAGAAACTGGTTTGGCGCTAGGTATTGGTCGATTGATGCCCCACCTCGAGGGATATTTTGAGGCTCAAGCGATGCGTGTACCCACAATCAATGTGTCTTGCATAGATTTGTCAGTTATGCTCAACACTGACATTGATGCGAAGCAAATCAATGAATGCCTAGCAAAAGCAGCTTCAGAATCTCTCGTAGACATATTGGGTTACTCAGAGGAGCCTCTAGCTTCATGTGATTTTAATCATGATTCCCGAAGTGGAATTGTGGATGCCAGCCAAACTAGAGTTTCTCAGAAAAAGCTCGCAAAAGTTCTTATTTGGTTCGATAACGAATGGGGTTATGCAAACCGTATGCTAGATACTCTGCTGCATTGGTCTAATTCCTCATCGAGTATTCAGAATTGGAAGGAATCAGGCTAGTGGATCTTTTGAAAATGACCAGTCTAAATTTGACTGGGAAACGTTTGCTGATTCGAGCGGATCTCAATGTGCCAATCATTGGCGGCCATGTTACAAGTGATGCTCGGATCCTTGCCATTATCCCTACGATCCAATTTGCGTTATCGGAAGGGGCCTCCATTATCCTAATGTCACATTTGGGTCGTCCAATTGAAGGACAATTCGACCGCGATTTTTCTCTCGAGCCGGTTGCAAACAGGCTTGAATCGGAACTCGGAAAGGACGTTTGCCTCATAAAAAATTGGAGGGATGAAGGAAAAAATGATTTCGGAGAGATCTCGTTGTTAGAAAATGTGCGGTTTAATCAGGGGGAGAAAGCTGATGATGAATCGTTAGCTCAAGCTTATGCAAATCTGTGCGACATTTTTGTAATGGACGCCTTTGGTACAGCCCACCGCGCTCATGCTTCCACTCATGGCGTAGCACAATATGCAACCATGGCTTGCGCCGGCCCACTATTAATAAAAGAACTAGAGGCTTTAGCAAAAGCATTGAAAACTCCCAAGAGACCTATAATGGCGATTGTCGGAGGTTCTAAGGTCTCTGGTAAACTGCAGCTCTTGGAGCGTCTATCGACTCAAGTAGACCAATTAGTGATTGGGGGAGGAATTCTGAATACATTCCTAGCTGCTACTGGGATCTCGGTAGGCAAGTCACTCTTCGAGGAGGAACTCATTTCTTCGGCCCGAAAGCTAATGACTAAGGTTGATATACCGCTGCCTGTAGACTTAGTTGTGGGGAAGGCGCTATCGGAGTCTAGTAAGGCAACCGTGAGGCCGGTCGACAAGGTAAGGTCGGACGAAATGATTCTTGATGTTGGGCCGGATTCAGCAAATTATTTGGCCAGTTTAATTGGAAAAATGGGTACTATTATTTGGAATGGTCCCCTTGGAGTGTTTGAGTACGAGCAGTTTGGTAAGGCCACTCAAACTCTGGCGTTGGCAATCGGACAACACAACGGGTTTTCGATTGCAGGGGGTGGAGATACCATTGCTGCCGTGGAAAAATACGGGGTGGGCGACGAAATATCATATATCTCTACCGGCGGGGGGGCTTTTTTAGAATCTGTGCAGGGGAAGGAATTGCCGGGTGTTGAGATACTAAAACGCAGAGCCGTTGGTGGTTGACTTAAGATAAACAAATATTCATTGGAGAGATTTATGGCGCTTATTTCACTTAGACAGCTTTTAGATCATGCGGCGGAAAATAATTATGGTGTTCCCGCTTTTAATGTTAATAATTTAGAGCAAATTCGGGCAATAATGACTGCGGCAGAGCTAACTTCGAGCCCTGTTATTTTGCAGGCTTCTGCAGGAGCCAGAAAATATGCTGGGGCACCTTTTCTAAGGCAATTGATCGTAGCAGCTATAGAAGAATGGCCGCAAATACCTATTTGTATGCATCAGGATCATGGCACTAGTGTTGCTGTTTGTCAGCGTTCTATCCAACTGGGGTTCTCCTCCATTATGATGGATGGCTCGCTAGAGGAAGATGGCAAAACACCAGCCGATTACGACTACAATGTGGACGTGACCCGTGCCGCCGTCGATATAGCTCATGCTTGCGGTGTCTCCGTCGAAGGGGAGCTTGGATGTTTGGGATCCCTAGAAACGGGTCAGGCAGGAGAGGAAGATGGAATTGGAGCCGAGGGCGAGCTTACAATCGATCAAATGCTCACCGATCCAGAGGAAGCAGCAGATTTTGTTGCTCAAACTGATGTGGATGCGTTAGCAATTGCTTGTGGGACTTCTCATGGAGCTTATAAATTTAGTCGTCCACCAACCGGCGACATTCTCGCCATAGATCGAATCAAGGCTATTCACGAGCGTATTCCAAGTACTCATTTAGTCATGCACGGCTCATCGTCAGTGCCTCAGGACTGGTTAGCAACGATCAATAAATATGGAGGCGATATTCCGGAAACCTATGGTGTTCCGATAGAGCAAATATGTGAGGGAATCAAGCACGGGGTAAGAAAAATTAATATTGATACTGATTTGCGTCTCGCTTCAACCGGTGCGATCAGACGATTTTTGGTTAAAAATCCAGCTGAGTTTGATCCAAGAGCATATTTAAAGCACTCAATAACTGCTATGCACGATATCTGCGTAGAGCGCTATGAAGCATTTGGTACTGCCGGGCATGCTGACCACATAAGAGCTCTTCCGATGGACGCTATGACAAAACGATATGAAAGCGGTGAGTTGGCGGCAACAATTGTTTGATTGTGAAAAAGTCAATTGTAGACGCAAGTAAACTTATCAAAGTTTTGTGACAGCGTTTTATAACCATATAGAATCCGATTCCCTTGTGGGAGGAGCCAAAATTATGATGTATACCTTCGGCAAAGAGTCGCTCGAGCTTCAGGAAAGACTGAGGCACTTTATGAATGAACATATTTATCCAAATGAGGCGCTTTACGCTCGGCAAATAGAGAAGGCTGAAGATCGTTTCGCTCCAATCCCACTGATGGACGAACTCAAAGGAAAGGCTCTTGATGCGGGACTCTGGAACCTCTTTGTCCCCATAGAGCATAAACAGTACTGTGATCATGGAGGATTATCATATTTCGATTATGTGCCTCTTGCTGAAATCATGGGGCGCGTGCTTTGGTCTGCGGAGGTTTTTAACTGTAATGCGCCAGATACCGGAAACATGGAAGTCTTGATGAATTATGGGACCGATGATCAGCGAAAAGAGTGGCTTACTCCCTTGTTGCAAGGGAAAATCCGGTCGTCTTATGCAATGACGGAGCCGCAGGTTGCGTCAAGCGATGCTACTAATATTGAGCTTGCAATCGAGCGGGATGAGGATGAATGGGTTTTAAATGGCAGGAAGTGGTTCATCACGGGAGCCATGAATCATCGGACGAAAATTTTTATTGTCATGGGTAAATCGGATCCCCAAAACTCTAGTAGACATCTGCAACAAACACAAGTTTTGGTTCCCAAGAATACGCTGGGCGTATCAATCAAGCGGCCGCTAACAACCCTGGGATTCGACGATGCTCCGATAGGGCATGCAGAGATATCTTTTGATAATGTCCGCGTGCCACTAGCGAATGTGCTTCTTGGAGAGGGGAGAGGATTTGAGATAGCTCAAGGGCGTTTGGGCCCTGGTCGCATGCACCACTGCATGCGACTTATAGGTTCGGCCCAAAGAGCTCTGGAGCTTGCTTGCAAAAGAGCAGAGACTCGACGAACTTTCGGTAAACTCCTTAGCAAGCATCAATCAATTCGTGAAGAAATATCCAAAAGCTTCTGTGAGATTGAGATGGCCAGATTATTGGTGCTCAAGACTAGCGCTCAGATTGATATGGTTGGAGTACAGTCCTCCATTGATATGATTGCAGCCACAAAAACTAGTATTCCGCTGATGGTGCAGAAAATCATTGATAGATGCATGCAATTGCATGGGGCGGGAGGGTTATCTCAGGACTATTTTATGGCCGAGGCCTTCAACTATGCTCGGTGGTGCCGTCAGGCGGATGGGCCAGATCAAGTNCATCAAATGGCTTTAGGAAAGACCATAATAAATCGCTACGCGAGCAATGATTAGTAGCTNCCCTACAGATCTTTTTCTCGCGTGGNTANACAAAGCTATTGGGGCTTCAATTTTTGCACNTCATAATAAAGGAATTGTGTCAGTGTTTTACGATCCNCAATGGGTTCGAGCTNTTCCCATAAAAGAGGTTCTCCAATTGTGGTGAAAACGGGCTTGTTAAAACGCTTCGTTACCTCATTAAGAAGAGCTAGGGAGCGCAGCGCTTCGGAAAAGTGCGAGGCGACGTGAAAAATCCGACTGTTTTGGCCCTCAAAATAGACTGGCACCACCGTTGCTTTTGCGTCGCGAATCATTTTGGCGGCAAAGGTTGTCCATGGAGCCTCCTCGACGTGCCCAAGGCCAAACCTGTCTGCGGTAGATACAAACCCTGAAGGAAAAATTAAGAGTGGAATACCTTCCTCAAGCGCTTTTTTTGCAATTCTTTTTGATCTTATATTGTTTCGGGTTGCTGCCTTGGTCTTGCTAAAATCTATAGGCAGAAAATGGCGAGCAAGATCTTCATCTTGACACATTATTGCATGAATTAGAATCCGGAAATCGCCTCGCGTTCGCACAGCCAGATCGCAAAGGGCTATGCCATCTATTACCCCAAAAGGATGATTTGCAACGAATACAAGTGGCCCCGAGTCAGGGATTTTACGTAGCTGTTTTTCATTGAATTGGTGATCAATTTGGGCGACTTGGAATGCGTTTTTCACAAAGGTTTCGATAGAAAACGGAGTTGGTTTCACTTGATGATAAATTGATTCAACCTTTCTCCAACCAAAAAAATGCTCAAAGATCGTTATTAGGAATCGGAGTATAAAAGTATGTTCAGAAGAAGCGAATGAAATGAGTGGTCGATCTTTTATGTAATCGGTAACGATGTCGCTGGAATCGCCATTTTCCATAACGTAGCTCTACGATAAACTTTATTTATTTTGGTCTGATTTTATCATTTCCCTCACTCGAGGGTAATTTTCTAACTCAATCAAGGGAATTTCAGCATTGTCGCTTCGTAAAACTGCACCTAAGTAACCGTTTTCAATGACTATCCTTCAGCTCTTTATTGGCCGGATTTCGGAGCTTAAGCATGTGCCAACTGATCCTTACCGTTTAACCAACGATCTATAAGATGCTGAGCAGCATCGGGATCATTGCTTAAGATCGATTGCGCCACGTCCTTAACTCTGGGGATCAAATGAGCGTCCCTCATGAGATTCGCGACTTTGAATTGGATATCCCCAGTCTGACGGGCACCCAAGATTTCCCCGGGACCCCGCATTTCAAGATCTCTCTCGGCAAGTTCAAAGCCATCTGACGTCTCTCTCATAATCTTCAAGCGTTCTTTACTTTTGTGTGACATGTTTGAATTGTATAAGAGAACGCAGTAGCTCTGGTCAGATCCCCGACCAACTCGTCCTCGAAGTTGGTGAAGTTGTGAGAGTCCTAAACGTTCTGAGTTTTCAATGATCATTAGACTTGCATTCGAAACGTCAACCCCTACTTCAATGACAGTGGTAGCCACTAAGAGATGAATTTTTTTTGATTTGAACTGTTCCATAATTGAGATTTTTTCCCCTGCTTTTAAACGACCATGAATTAGACCGATGGAAAGTTTTGGGAGAACTAATCTTAGCTCTTTGGCGATTGCTTCTGCAGCTTCAGCCTCAAATACTTCAGATTCTTCAATTAATGTGCAGACCCAGTATGCCTGACGACCATCTTCACAGGCTTTTTGAACACGCTGTATAACATCATTTCGTCTTAAACTGGAGATAACACTGGTCTCCACTAGCTTTCGACCGCTGGGGAGTTCATCTATGATGGAGCAGTCTAGGTCAGCATAGGCAGTCATAGCTAAGGTTCGAGGTATTGGAGTCGCAGTCATTATCAATTGATGCGGCAAAATGCCATTGACACCGGATGACATATTGGTGGTTGCTCCTTTTTTTCTCAAAGCGAGCCTCTGGTGTACACCAAACCTGTGTTGTTCATCCACGATAGTAAGTCCAAGTTTGTTAAAGTCTACTCCCTCTTGGAAAAGAGCATGCGTTCCAATTACCATCTGGGATAAGCCCTTTGCTATAGAATCCAAAACTCTCTCTCGAGCCTTGCCTTTAATATTGCTTGTCAATAGAGCAACATCGATATTCAAAGGAGACATCCAATTTTCAAAGTTAAGACGATGCTGATCGCAAAGAATCTCTGTTGGCGCCATTAGAGCCACCTGATACCCGTTAGCAATGGCTTGTGTTGCAGCTAGCGCTGCAACTACAGTTTTACCTGATCCCACATCGCCTTGGATTAGTCTGAGCATAGGTACCGTGCTATTAAGATCTGCGCAGATAGTTTCGCTTACTCGGTTTTGTGCCCCTGTAAGTGAAAACATCAGATTGTCCATAAACTTAGCTTGAACGTTTTTATCAAAAAGTAATTTTGGTGCTGGCTGCTTTTGGGTCTGTTGACGGAGTCTCCTCATGCTCAAGTGGTGGGCAATTAGTTCTTCGAACGCCAAGCGTTGCTGGGCAGGGTGCATGCCCTTATCCAACAAATCCAGAGAAGCTCCTACGGGTGGTCGATGGACGAACACCAAAGCGTCATAGAGCGAGAACTTTAGACCAATATTTTCTGTTATAACCTCAGCAATACTGTCTGGACAGAGGTGGTTTAGAGCTTGCTCACAGAGATTCCTGATACGATGCTGAGTGAGGCCTTCAGTAGAGGGGTAAATTGGCGTGAGCCTTTGCTCTAATGCTGAGTCAATCAGGTTGTCAACGATTTGGTATTCGGGGTGATACAACTCCAGACCCGATGGACCTGTTCGAATCTCGCCAAAGCAACGCAGTCGAACGCCTGATTGAAGACGCGCNCTCTGGTCGCGGCTAAAGTGAAAGAAACGTAATGTGGTTGTCCCAGTTTGGTCTTGGACTCGACAAATAAGGCTGCGTCTCTTGCCAAATACGACATCACATCCTCTTATTTCNCCTTCNATTTGCGCTTGGGTTTGTGGTTGAAGAGTACCAATTGGAGTGATCTTTGTTTTGTCGATATATCTGATCGGCAGGTGGAATAGCAGATCCAAAACCTTTGTGATTCCGAGTTTAAACAGCTTTTTTTCAAGCTTAGGACCGACTCCTCGCAGATCTATGATTTTAGCTTGACGGACTGAATTTTGNAGCATTATGTNTTACAATCACANTTGTTGATTTAGCATAGGTNAAAGGATAGCCCTACGCAACAAGGCCATTTGTAGTAATTTTGTAGAATACCCTTGAAAAAATCCAGTTTTGTTGGGCTTTGAGCACCCNCAGAATGGNTTGTCTTTATGTTAACATNAACNTCGGGTTTGCTGGTGCGGNGNCCCTGCTGAGTTAACAGATTCCATTTNCCTTTTTAAAAGAGTCTTCGTGCATCGTTATTATGAATAGCCATGAGAATGAGCAAAATGATAATACCCAATTTGACTCTNCTCAGAAACTTCCTGTNAATATATTANTGGCCGGATGCGGAGATCTCGGGACTAGAACCGCGGCTAGGTTGAATCCTAGCTATATTTGTTATGGTCTCAGACGAAACCCCGAGGGACTGCCAGATTTTATAAGACCTCTNNGCGCCGATCTTACGAATTTTGAGCAAATAAAGNATGTAATGGATNTAGNGTTTCAANTCGTTATTGTGACCATAACTCCCGATGCTTATACCGAAAGTGCTTACCGCGCTGCATATATNGCCGCTGCAAANAACTTATTGAGGGTTGTCAACGCGTCAAAGAAACCACCTGGCCTAGTAGTTTGGACATCAAGTACAAGCGTTTATGGGCAGGAATCTGGTGAATGGGTCGATGAGTTATCACCAGTAAGCCCAAAAACCTATAATGGGCAAATAATGCTAGAGGCGGAAAACATAATAACAAAACTGCCTTGCAATAAGCTTGTACTAAGATTTTCTGGGATTTATGGTCCGGGGAAAAACCATCTTCTTGATCAAGTAGCAGCCAGAGAGCAAAGCAAGAGGCATCAATGTCAATGGACCAATCGGATTCATAGTGACGACTGCGCAGCGGTTTTTTGCCATTTTGTGGACTTGCATCTTAGGGGGCATATTCTGCATGAGCTATATCTTGGTACCGATTGTGAGCCTGTGAAACAATTTGATCTCAGACGATGGTTGTCATTAAAACTAGATGTGAAACTGGAAGAAACGGCTAAATCAATACAGTCTGGACGGCGTTGCAGAAATGAGCGGCTTTTGGGTAGTGAATTCAAGTTTTTGTTCCCCTCTTACAAAGAGGGTTATTGCGCAATACTAGAAAACTTTAAGCGATCATAATACCATCCATTTCAATAATTGCATCGCGAGGAAGAGCGCTTACCTCAACCACAGCTCGCGCTGGATATGGCTCATCAAAATATTCGGCCATGATTCGGTTAACGATTTCAAAGTGCTGTAGATCGCGCAAAAAAATATTCAACTTAACGATATCACAAAGGTTTCCTCCGGACGCTTCGCATATAGCGCTTAGGTTATGAAACACTTGATGCACATGCATCTCGACCGGGCCACTTACCAGCTTCATGCTCTTGGGCTCTAAGGGGATTTGACCTGAAAGAAAGACCGTATCATTAATCTTAATTGCTTGAGAGTATGTTCCAATGGCTTTGGGAGCTAATTCACTGCTGATAGTCTCTTTTTGTTGCATCTTACGCAACTCCTTTGTTTGTCGGCATTGCTAGTTCTTTACGCGATATAGTCGTCTTACTGGTGTCAGGCTTCGGACCCGCCGGAGAGTCTCAGCCAAGTGGATCCGATCGCGCACTGAGAGGACCATTTCAACGACACTGGTGAACGCATCTTTGTCTGAAGTGGTGATTTTTTCGATGGTTGCCTCTTGCTCGGTAATACGAGATGCCAGCGCGGCAATAAATCCTCGTTCGGGTGTTATTTCCACCTTCAAGGCTACCGGAAATTGACCACTAACATTTTCTGACCACATCATAGAGGTACACAATTCAGGATTTGATCGAATCTCGCTAAGATTTCGGCAGGATTCGAGATGCACAACTAACCCTTTTCCTGGGCTCAAATGTCCGAGTATGGGATCGCCAGGAATCGGATGACAGCAGCGAGCATACTGCAGCAGCAATCCTTTCTGAGAGCCAACTTCCAAAGGAAGAGCTGGAGATCTTTTCACTGACTCAGGATGTTTTTGATCCGTTGGAACAATCAGATTTGCCACAGCCAGTGGCACGCGATTACCAAGCCCGATTTGCTTGAGTATGTACTCAAAAGTTGAGGCTCCGGAGCTTTTTAAAATTCGTTTAATTTCGGATTTTTTAAGCTTGTTATAACTCGTTCCGAATTTACTTAGTGACTGATCTAAAAGCCTTTTTCCTAGATTTACTGATTCATGATGTTCCTGTTGTTTGAGAAAGTGTCGTATAGCACTACGAGCTTTCGCGGTCGCGACAAAGCTTAACCAATTGGGGTTCGGTTGAGCGCCTTCAGCTGATATGATTTCTATTTTTTGTCCACTCTGCAGCATTTCTGAGAGCGGGATGAGTTGCCCGTCAACGCGGCAAGCAATGCAGCTATTGCCAAGCTCTGTATGAACAGAGTAGGCAAAGTCAATTGATGTGGCGCCAGAGGGTAGCTCTATTATTTCCCCCCTTGGGGTAAAAACATAAATTTCGTCCGGGAAAAGATCAGCCTTTACATTTTCCAAAAATTCAAGAGAGTTCCCCGCCTGTTTTTGCATAGCTAAGAGGCCTTGGATCCAGCGAGAGGCTATTCGCTGATTTCCTTCAATATTAAGTTGGCCTTTCTTATAGTCGCCATGGGCGGCTATGCCATAGTCCGCCATCATTTCCATTTCTGAGGTGCGGATTTGCACTTCAATAAGCACACCATGCATTCCAACGAGCACTGTGTGCAAAGATTGATAGCCGTTAGCCTTAGGAATGGCTATGTAATCCTTGAATTCTCCCGGAACTGGCTTAAATATGCTGTGCATGAGTCCGAGAGTTCGGTAACAATCATCAACCGTAGATACGACGAGCCTGAATGCAAATACATCCATTAGGTCACGGAAGGATTTTTTTTTCTCCCGCATTTTTAGATAAATGCTCCAAAGATGTTTCTCGCGTCCCTTAACCACTGCTTTGACGGACTCCTGGACAAGGCAATGCTCAATTGCTTGTCGAATTTCTATTACGAAGGCTTTTCGGTTTTGTCTGGCGGCTTCAGTTGCCTCGCGGAGACGACGATGCCTTAAGGGGTACATTGCCGCAAAGCTTAGCTCCTCAAATTCAATCCGAATATGCTCCATTCCTAGTCTTTGTGCGATGGGCGCATATATTTCGATTGTTTCTCGCGCCACACGTCGTCTTTTTTCCGGTGATAAGGTTGTTAGAGTTCGCATGTTATGTAACCGATCGGCCAGCTTGATCAGCAGAACTCTAATATCTTGTGACATAGCGAGAGTCATCTTCTGAAAGCTTTCAGCTTGTTGCTCTGCTTTCGATTCAAATTCTATCTCTGTAAGTTTGCTCACACCATCAACAAGTTCAGCCACCTTGCGACCAAATCGCCTAGTTATTTGGCGCTTTGTAACACTAGTGTCCTCTATTACATCATGCAGAATTGCGGCCATCAGGCCTTCGGAGTCCATTTGCATATCAGCTAGGATCTTCGCTACTGCTAGAGGATGCGTGATATACAGGTCACCCGTTTGTCTAAGCTGTCCGGTATGGTGTTTCTCCGCATATTTATATGCGCGTTCCACTCTTTCAAGACTTGGTTTTTCGAGGTAGTAAAGCTTTTCTGTTAGGCCCAGAAGTGCCACGTTCACCGCTCCACGGGTAAATCAATAGTTATTCAGCAGTTCCTTGCCCAGAGAGGATTGGCTCAACAGGGAGAGCATCAACATTTGGTTGACTGGACGTGTCAGTATGCCCTANGGATAATGGCTCGGAGACGTCACTATTTTCCTTTGGNATAGGATCTTCTTCAACTTCATCAATAGTGAATTCTTGTTCTACCACGGATAGAATGCTCGCATCAATCAACCCCTCGGCTATTTCTCTCAGCGCTAAGACTGTTGGTTTATCGTTTTCTTCATCTAAAAGGGCCGCACGCCCTTCCACAGCGAGCTGACGAGCACGCTTAGATCCGACCATTACTAACTCAAAACGGTTCTCAACGTTTTCCAAGCAGTCTTCAACTGTAATGCGAGCCATGTTGTCTCCAAGGTANNAAAATTAACCNGNNNCNTAGTTTAACTAATGTACTTCACTAGGACAATAAATTAGACAATAATACATTAAATTGTGATTCTTCAGTATTGGTGGCAATGCATTCAGTATGTTTTTCTAAAATGGCTTTTAATCTAGAACAGCTTTTTTGGAAATCATCATTTACGATAATGAAGTCAGCCTCTTTGTAATGCTTCATTTCTTCCTGTGCGGCGGATAAACGTTTCTTAATAATATTTTCATTATCTTGGCCTCGCTTAATTAATCTTCGTTGCAGTTCGTCTTTTGATGGAGGCAAGATAAAAACACTGCAACAGTTGTCGAAAATTCCACGGACTTGATTGGCGCCTTGCCAATCAATTTCAAGCACTATATCTCTACCTTTGAAAAGTATTTTTTCTACGCTATCGCGAGATGTGCCGTAGCAATTCCCATGAACTTCAGCGTACTCTAAGAACTCTGACCTTTTAGCCATGGCGTCAAATTCAAGTTGTGATATAAAGTGATAATTTATGCCGTCGGATTCACTAGGGCGCGGCAATCTAGTCGTATGACTAATAGAAACACTGACATTATCAAGCCCTTCTATGGCGCATCTTATGAGACTAGTTTTTCCAGCGCCTGACGGTGCAGAGATGATGAAAAGAGTACCTTTATGCATTGAATAATATCTTGTTCAAAATGCTCTCTACGTTCCGTCTACATTAAACGAGTTTAATTCCACTAGAGTCCATTATATATTTAGGGTAATTCTGAAAAAATTGTAAGATCAGAATTGTACAATAAATACCTAAAATTTTTGACTCATTCGGCAGAACTACCCTCAATCAGACAACAAGCCCCCCAAGCAAAGCGGAAGTGGCATGAAAAAGGAGCAATANCTTCAAGCTCACGCTATATTGGAGTTTTATGCATTNCATACAAAGAGTTTTATCGAGAGCGGTTTTACTCGATGTTTTGAATTTGTTCACGTATTTGCTCTATTAAAACTTTCAGTTCTATAGATGCTTGCGTAGTTATCTCAGATATGGATTTTGAGCCTAGCGTATTTGCTTCCCGATTGAGCTCTTGCATTAAGAAATCGAGGCGCCGGCCCATTGGTATGTCAGTTGAGAGTACTCGCTTGGCTTCAGTAANGTGAGTTTCTAATCTGTCTAGTTCCTCNTCAACATCCGCGCGACTGATAATGAGCACCATNTCTTGCTCNACTCTATTGTTGTCAAGCTCATTCTTATACTCNAGGAGACGGTCATTCAAACGTTTACGTTGCCTTGTCAATATATNAGGAATGGCTTTTCGTACCAAAGTCACCTGCTTTTGAAGATCAAGAAGCTTTTTAGCAATTGTGTTGGAAAGTTCATCTCCNTCACGCTGGCGGCACGCCACGAGTTTTGTGCAGGTAACATTAAATATATCCGTTATAGACGTTTCTAATGTCAAATCCGTCGACGCCGGCTCTTTTAGAATTCCCGGCCATCTCATTATCTCAAGCGCAGATAGAGGTGCTGGAGTTGTAATCTTTGACGCTAGATTTTCTGCAGCTCGAATATAGTTCTCGGCTAGCTCAATATTTATGTCGATCGGAGATAAACGTTCTTTATGGGTTACTTGAAAAATACAATCTATTTTTCCTCTTACAAGTTTTTTTCGCAATGCTTCTCGGAGAGAAAACTCTATCCCTCTCAGTGTTTCAGGCATTTTAAAGTTTATCTCCAGAAACCGATGGTTAACGGAGCGAAGTTCGCAGGAAACATTCCCCCATTCAAAGTCTTGAGTTGTTCGGGCAAAAGCGGTCATACTTCTTGGCATATCGACTCTCTATAAAAATTTAGAGCGTATTCTCGCAAACTANGATAAATTGATTCGCATATTGTAGATATTAACAAATATTTCTNCATTGAGNCGCTACATTCNGCGATCACTGGATATAATGCAAGTTTTCGAAAAGGAAGATTTTATGANCCGTCCAAGCGGGCGAANGCCTAACCAACTCAGGAAAGTACAAATTACCCGAGAATACAGTGCCCATGCTGAAGGGTCGGCATTGATAGAGTACGGTAATACAAAAGTNATTTGCAATGCCACCGTTGAAACGGGTGTTCCCAGGTTTTTGAGAGGCCANGGCCAGGGTTGGGTTACTGCAGAGTACGGGATGTTGCCAAGGTCAACAGGAGAGAGAATGCATCGAGAAGCTGTCAGAGGAAAACAGGGTGGGAGAACTCAAGAAATTCAGAGGTTGATAGGAAGGTCTCTCCGCGCGGCGATTGACCTCAAACAATTGAGTGAGCACACGATTTATGTTGATTGTGATGTTATCCAAGCTGATGGAGGAACTCGAACCGCTTCAATCACCGGAGCCTGCGTCGCACTAGTTGACGCCGTGCGCTGGCTCCAAAGGAAAAAAAGTATTAATGGTGATCCTCTGCAAAAGATGGTNGCTGCAGTCTCCGTNGGCGTCTTTCAGAATGTTGCAGTGTTGGATCTTGATTACGCCGAGGACCGCGATGCTCAGACAGACATGAATGTGGTGATGACGGAAAATGGAGAGTTCATAGAAGTGCAGGGTACGGCTGAGGGCAGTCCTTTTTCAGAAAATCAGCTTATACAAATGATCAACTTGGCCAAANATGGCATTGCGGATTTGCTCGATATACAGCGTAAGGTGCTTTCGGAATAATGTTATGAGAGATTATCAGGCATGCTTTATTCGAGAAGCAATTCGTTGTAACGCATTATCGTTTGGGGAATTTACATTGAAGTCGGGGAGAATCTCGCCATACTTTTTTAATGCAGGTAACTTCTGCAGCGGTGAAACTATGTCCATAATAGGTCGTTGTTANGCTGAAGCAATAATAGANTCAGGGTTGGATTTCGACATGTTGTTTGGGCCTGCTTATAAAGGAATACCGCTTGCCGCATCTGCCGCAATTGCATTAAATGATGTGTATCAAACCAAGACTCCCTTTTGTTTTAACCGTAAAGAAGGCAAGACTCACGGTGAAGGCGGGGTGTTAGCAGGATCGCCGCTACAGGGCAAAGTGGTCATCATTGATGATGTAATGACCGCGGGCATCGCTACCAGTCAGGCAATAGAAATGATCAGCCGTCATTCCGATGCTATCGTAGCTGGAGTAATCATTGGTTTGGATAGAAAGGAGAGCATAGTAAAGGATAAACCCGCCAGAGAGTTTATTGAGCAAGCGCACGGCATTCCTGTTTTGAATATCATAGATATTGACGATATTCTCGACTTTATTCGCTCCTCGTCGGACATGTCAAATTTTATCGAACCCATTATTAAGTATCGCGAAGTGTTTGGTATTAAGGAGTAGAAATAGGAAGAGCAGTTGGAAAAAGATAGTTCTAACGAAGGAGTTTGACTAATTTTTGAATATACCTTGCGCTATCAGTTGCCATTGTTCTTGCCAAAGAGCGCTTGGACGATCTTTAAAATCGCTGCGCACATACTGATGAATCTTGCCTTCTGTTGCGCAAAGCATGAGGTTTNCCGCCGTTGTTATAGGCAAGGAAAGTATGATCCCGTCTCTGGCCTGNCTCTCCCGCAACACTTGCTTAAGTTGGGAATCTAGCCGAGCGTAAAACTGAGCAATCCTTTGATGGAGTTGCTGTGTTTCCCCGGTTAGGGCATCTCCATTTAATATACGCGTAATGCCCGGATTTTTTTCAGCAAAAGCCAGCAGTAGCGTTAGNATACGATAACACATGTCCTCAGCGCTTGACTCCTCTTGCAAGATGCTTGTTACACGGCCGAAAATTGTGACTTCGATAAAGTCAATGAGGCCCTCAAACATGCGAGTTTTGCTTGGAAAATGACGATAGAGTGCTGCCTCAGAAACGCCAAGTTCAGAAGCCAATGCAGCAGTGGTGATTCTGCCTCCTTGAGAAACTTCAAGCATTCTTGCNAATGCTTGGAGAATTTCTTGCGCTCGAGATCCTTTCTTTGAGGTCATCGTTATGTTTCCGAGTATTTTGAAGTATGATCGTTAATCAACGTGCCTACTCCCTCATCAGTAAAGAGTTCTAGAAGCAAAGCATGGTCAACTCTGCCATCTATGATATGTGCACTTGGTATGCCAGCTTTAACCGCTTCTAAGGCGCAGCGTATTTTCGGCAGCATTCCCCCATGAACAATCCCTTCGCTTATAAGACTATCTACCCGTTCAGCACTGAGGCCGGAAAGAACCTTTTGATTTTCATCCAGCAATCCGGGGACATTGGTCATTAGGATGAGTTTTTCCGCTTGGAGAACGCCAGCTATCTTACCCGCAACTAAGTCCGCATTGATATTGTATGATGTTCCGTCATTACCGGTTCCAATAGGGGCCACAACCGGAATAAAGCCTGCATCGAGCAGCATTTTGATGACNGAAGCATTGATGNCTTCCACCTCTCCGACGTGACCAATGTCGACTATTTCTGGAACAGACATGGCAGCTGTTTTTTGTGTAACCATCATTTTCTTTGCACGAATAAGCTGTCCGTCTTTCCCTGTGACACCAAATGCATTGCCACCCGCTTCCGAAATAATGTTTACGATTTGCTTATTAACCGTGGCCCCCAAAACCATTTCAACAACGTCCATTGTTTTCCCATCCGTCACACGCATGCCATCAACAAAACTGGACTGGATTCCTAATCGATCGAGTAGCTCTCCAATTTGGGGACCTCCTCCATGTACAATAACCGGTTTTATACCAACAGCTTGAAGTAAAACAACATCTCGCGCGAAACTCATTTGAAGCTCCGTATCAACCATGGCGGCGCCTCCATACTTTATCACCAAAGTTTTTCCAGCGAAGCTCTGAATGTAAGGGAGTGCGCTTGAGATAATCTGAGCCGATAGCTTTGCTGAGCTGAGGTTCTTATTTCTAGTCATAGGTATTCTTCTATGTCAGGTATGAACCTAGACAATTTAAATTTAAAAGTCTGTTTGATATGACCTAACACGTTGTGGTCATCGGCTTCAAAGCGAAGGGTGAGGTTTGGAGAAGTATTAGAAGCTCGAACCAATCCCCATCCTTGAGGATATTCTACACGTAACCCATCGAGCCTATTGATTCTCGAGCCTCTAAACTCACATTCATTGGCAATTTGTGACATAAGAGCAAACTTTTTATCGTCCTGAACAGGAATTAGTATCTCGCCTGTAAATGCTCTGATATCCATTGTATCAAGAAGCTGATCAAGGGATTTGTATGTTGCTGTGAGGATNTCGAGTAACCTCGCCGCCGCATAAAGACCGTCATCAAAGCATTTTCTTCGGTCGTTGAAAAAAATATGCCCACTAAATTCGCCGCCAAGTGGCGCGTTGTTTTCTTGAACGGCTTCCCTAACGTGAGCATGCCCGGTTTTACACAGAATTGGGATGCCTTTATGCTTTTGGATTACTTCTGCCAGATTTTGGCTGGATTTCACGTCATAGATGATTGGAGCACCGTCAGCATTTTGTAGGACATCAGTGGCAAATAGCATCATCAATTGGTCTGGCCAGCATATGTGACCTGATTTTGATATTACTACCAGTCGATCACCATCTCCGTCAAAGGCAAAGCCAAGATCAGCATCTTCGCTGGCAACTTTTGCGCGCAGGTCCATTAAATTGAATTCATCTGAAGGATTAGGTTCATGGTTAGGAAACGAGCCATCGATATCACAATATAATGGGATTACTTGGCATCCAAGACTTTCGAAGAGTTCCACTGCCACGGGCCCCGAGACGCTATTGGCGCCATCAATAACAACTTTAAACTCTTTAACAATTCCAATATCTTCAAAAATTTCTCTTACATATTGAGGTATTACCAGTCTTGAAAAATATTCCCCTTTACCTTCAGTGAAATTATCCAGACTCATAATCGGCTTGAGCAATTGTAAGTTTTCGCCAGATAGGACTTGGCCTTGAACGATAATTTTAAAACCATTGAAGTTGCCAGGATTATGACTAGCAGTTACCATAACTCCNCTGGTCGATTGACCGGAGTAATGAATTGCGTAATTAAGGGCGGGGGTAATAATTTCCCCAAGATCGATAACATTGCAACCGGTAGAGATAACGCCCTCTCGCAATGCAAGAGATAATGCTTCAGAAGAAGATCTCCCGTCTCGACCAAGATAAAGCGCATTATTGCCCCTGCGCAATACTAGAGATCCAACAGTCTTCCCCAATCTGAGGGCAAATTCTGGTGTAATCTGCTCGTTTGCTACTCCCCTNATGTCNTAATCGCGAAATACGATGTCAGGCACAACAAATTTGTTATTGTCCGCCAAAATAGGTTCTTCATAGTCTTCCTCGATATCAATTTCGTAATCGTCAAGAAATTCAATATCGTCATCCGTAATCATTAATTCGAGATCGTCTAAATCTGATATGTCGTCAAGGCCTGCGGCCTCATCAGCGTTTATTGGACTTTTGGCATCTACCTCAGTCGTATCTGAAGGAGTATTTTTACCGAAGTTAACTCCGTCTTCTTCTAATTCTGACTCAGCTTTACGCTCTTGTTGAGCAGGCAGTCGGATGGTTCTGACATCACGAGATTGATTAGTAAAGATATTAATTTCGGAATCACCTCGATTTACTCGCATAACGTGGAAAGCGAGGAGTGATAGAATCCAGAGCACAACAGCTGCAAACGTAGCCAAACCGAACGAGATCTCATTTGATGTGAATCTTTCGATAAGCTCGGCTGACGGATCTACTATCAACTGCCAGTCAGAGCCTTGGATTGCATAGTTTTGGGAGTAGCTCGCAGCATTTTCGGTAACAGAATATCCGTTTTCGCCACCAATCGTAGCCAGTCTGGTAACGGAATCGTTTGCCTCAATCTGCTCTAAGTGCAAGGAACTTTGTTCTGAATTCCCACCCATTAAGGGCTTTGTAAATGGATCTAGGGGTTGCTTGAGAAGCGCCAGGCCAATTATCTTGTCGTTATGATAAAGCGGGGAACTTGTAAAAACTTTCCACTCATCGTCAATCTTAATTGCCCTAGTGTAGGGCCGTTGATTGTCAATGCTGATGCGTGCAAGTTGCAAAACAGCTGAGCTAAGAGTNTTTTGGTGCCTTACAAGATTTTCGTCAATATAAAAAATTGCTTCTGCCACGTCTATCATCGAGATGGCCAAAGTCTCATCGTTATTCAATACACTAATATCAAAGTCTTTAAGATGTTGTGCCACATTTTGTTGTTCTGCGATTGCTTGCAGTTGATTTATCTGTGATTCAATTCTCTGCGATATTTCCNGGCTTACATATGCTAGATCTTTTCCAAATTCCTGATTGATGGTTTCATTGCGATTATCAAGGACTAAAATGACTCTGAGGGAGATACACGCCCAAACCAAAAGCAACCCAGTTATTAAGGCAAGAGTTACGACAAAAGGATCTGATTTCAGAGATCTCAAATAATCTGTTATTCGCACGTGTTGCTACCCATCCTCTAACTAATTTGCTCTTTACTTATCCTAGCAGCCTCGTGCTCATTAAAAGCCGCCGCCACAAGCTGAATAATCTCTCGACAAATCTTCGATTTACTATTTCTTTCAAGATNTTTTTCAACATCTTTTGTAATCCAANACACTTCGTTATCGTCAGCATTAAAACCAATNTCAGGACGCGACACATCGTTGGCGATTATTGCATCAAGTTTCTTCTGGTGGAGCTTAACTTTTGCATTCTCAATTAAGTNTTCCGTTTCAGCGGCAAAGCCGACCACGTAAAGATTTGGCTTTAGAGTGCTAATACGACTTACTATATCAACGTTTCTCTCCAAAGACATAGTAATAACATTTTTCGTCTTTTTGATTTTTTTCTCTGAGATNTTNATACAACGGTAATCACCTACTGCTGCTGCGGAAATAAAAATTTCTCCATTAGCACANGCNTCTCNGGCTGCTTGATACATATCGTTTGCAGATGTNACGTGAACAAGCAAACATTTTTCNGGGGGTTGAATATCGACAGGCCCAGAAATCAAAGTCACNTGGGCACCAGCTTCAATAGCAGCACGAGCAAGGGCATANCCCATTTTGCCGGAGCTATGGTTGCTTATATATCTAACAGGNTCTATAGCTTCGCGAGTTGGTCCTGCAGTAATCACCAATTTNCGACCCCTCAGAATTTCTGACCGGAACTTNGCGGATACGCGCTCTGCGATCATAATAGGCTCTTGCATACGGCCCAAACCTACGTCACCGCAGGCTTGCAATCCACTATCGGGTTCAATTATTTCNACCCCCCGCTCGACTAGAGTTTTTAAATTTGAAATCGTGGCTGGATTATGCCACATCGCTTGATTCATAGCNGGAACAACCATTGNTGGGGCTTTAACTGCTAGAGAAATTGCGCCGAGCAATGTATCGGCGCGACCCTGCACTANGGTCGAAATNGTATTAGCAGTCGCGGGAGCCACAAGTAAAAGATCTGCCCACTTGGCAAGCTCTATGTGTCCCATTCCTGCCTCTGCGTCATAGTCNACGAGAGCGCTNNACACCGGATTGCCCGANAGCGCTTGGAATGTAAGTGGACGAACGAACTCCATTGCCGCAGGAGTCATGACTACGCGGATTTCCGCGCCCATCTCAATTAAACGCCTTAAAAGCTCAGCGCTTTTGTATGCCGCGATGCCGCCCGTCACACCCAAAACTATACGCTTGTTTGAGAGGCTACCCATCTGTTGATCCAACACATTTGAATCCCAAAGAATCATAATATCATGGATTTAAANATAATGTACCGATAAAGAAGTGCTCACTATTGCTAGATCCCAGCGGTAGATCAATTTAGACATATTTAAATATACATATCTTGCAAATAAATAANTCCATTTNAAGCTGAAAATAGCCCATGTAGGAGTTCCCAATGTTTGCTTAACTTTGTGTTTTTTGTTATAAGACTTCCGCAACGCAAAGTTCTCTAATTTCAGCCCTCGAGAAACCTGTATGTTGCTGAATATGAGCGATAGCGACAAGTGGAGTTAGAAGTATGTCAAGAGTTTGTCAGGTTACCGGGAAGCGCCCAATGTATGGCAATAATGTTTCTCATGCCAAAAATAGAACCCGCCGTCGGTTCGAACCTAACTTGCATACCCATAGGTTTTGGGTCGAGACTGAAAATCGATTTGTGAAAATAAGACTATCTAACAAGGGTTTAAGGATAGTTGATAAGTTGGGCATTGATCAAGTTTTGGCCAGCATGCGCGCTCGCGGTCAAAAAGTATAGTATGTTAATACCATTCATTTAATGGACGAGGATCTTAAAATTGGCTAAATCTTCTAGAGAAAAAATTAGGTTAGTTTCTAGCGCGGGCACTGGCCATTTCTACACAACCGATAAAAACAAGAGAAA